>VBCP01000529.1 GCA_005888925.1 Betaproteobacteria bacterium
AGGATCAGCAGCGGGTCGACGGAATACTGCTCGCCCGCCCGGTAGGCGGTGGCGACGTAGCCCGAGACGGCCGCCTCCGAGACGCGGTAGCGCTTGGCGATGAATTCGGTCACCGCGCGCTGCTCGCGCTCGAGCGGCGTCTCGGCGCGTGCCTGGATCGGGCCGGCGACCACGCTCGAGGGCTCGAAAAACACCTCGCCGGCGAGGCTCGGCAGCCGCTTCATGCCGTCGCCCTGCAGGGTCAGGATCATCATTGCGCCGACCGCGGCAAGGCCGATCAGCGCCAGCGCGCTCTTCGCGCCGCAGTAGGCGCGTGCCACGACATCTTTCAGCAATTGCCACCTCCCTGCCCCGGCGCCCGCATCGTCTGCCTGAGCGGACTTTGGGTTGGCTAGCGACCTAGAGAGCAGGTCGACAACCGGGGCTAGATGGTTTAACGCAACAGGTGTCTGTTGCGGTGCAGCGGACGGAATGATATTGGACATTCTTCAATCCTGTCAATCACTTCGCCCTCCTCACGCGGCTGAACTACGCCTGCGAAACGCTTGTTTCGACAACGGTTTCTTTGGATACGGTGGTGCTCGACCCCCCGGTAAAATACTGTCCGAGGGTGAAGCCTCGCGGACCGGCCTAGGTCTCGTTTCTTGGGCCGATTGGACCAAGCCGGTCCGCTGAGCTTCGAGGCCTGGCAGGGGCTTTCGCCCCCGCCGCTCTCTCGGGGTTCCCGGTTACGGCCGGGATCCCGTCGGGAAAGGCCAAGCGGCCGCTGGATTCAGCGCGGTTCTCGCGCCGGGGGTCGCAGCGGGCGATGGCGCTGTTGCAGGACTCGCCATCGTTTCCGCAGGGCTGGCCTTAGGTCTGGCGGCTTTCATCGCCTTTTTCTTTTTTCCCGCCTTTTTCTTCTTCTTGGCGGATTTCTTTTTGCCTGCCGCCTTCTTACCTGCTTTTTTCAGCGATTTCTTTTTTCGTGATGCTTTCTTCTTCTTCTTTTTCTTTCCGCCTTTTTTCGCTTTTTTCTTCGCCATGCTCAATCTCCTTCAAGGTTGTTGAACAAAAAAGCCCGGCCCTATGGGCTCGGACTATCCAACCGCCGGCGGGGGATTGCCGCCGCCGGCATGCTGAATGGGGTGGGACCGCGAGGCGAGGTCCTGGTAGAGCACATCGCTGTCGAGCCGGATGCCGCCTTCCCAGGTGACGGTCGCGGTGTCCGGATCGACGCTCACCTTCTCGAACTCGCGCACGTCCCGCCACAGCTGGAACGCGCCGATCTCGAGCAGGTTGCCGAGGAACACGCTGCCCTCGAGTCCGTCCTCGAAGCGCAGCCACAGCTTGTAGTCCTCCTCGGCCTTGCATGCCGTGATTCTATGCATTTGATCCCACTCCTCTTCCATGTTCATCCCCTTGTGTTGCTTTATTCCCAATTCAGCGCGCCGCCGGTCTGGTACTCGATGACCCGCGTCTCGAAGAAGTTGCGCTCCTTCTTGAGATCGATCATCTCGCTCATCCACGGAAAGGGGTTCTGCGCGCCGGCATACAGCGTCTCGAGGCCGATCTGCTGGCAGCGCCGGTTGGCGATGAAGCGCAGGTACTCCTTGAACATCGGCGCGTTCAGGCCGAGCACGCCGCGCGGCATGGTGTCCTCGGCGTAGCGGTATTCGAGCTCGACCGCGCGCCGGAAGATCTCCTGCAGCTCCTCGCGGAACGCCGCAGTCCACAGGTGGGGGTTCTCGAGCTTGATCTGGTTCACCAGATCGATGCCGAAATTGCAGTGCATCGACTCGTCGCGCAGGATGTACATGTACTGCTCGGCGGCCCCGGTCATCTTGTTCTGCCGGCCGAGGGCCAGGATCTGCGCGAAGCCGACGTAGAAGAACAGGCCCTCCATCAGGCAGGAGAACACGATCAGGCTCTTCAGGAGGTCCTGGTCGCTCTGCGGCGTGCCGGTCTTGAACGCCGGGTCAGTCAGGGTGTCGATGAACGGCACCAGGAACTCGTCCTTGTCCCGGATCGAGCCGACCTCGTGGTAGGCGTTGAAAATCTCGGCCTCGTCCAAATCAAGGCTCTCGACGATGTACTGGTAGGCGTGGGTGTGGATCGCCTCCTCGAACGCCTGGCGCAAGAGATACTGCCGGCATTCCGGCGCCGTGATGTGCCGGTAGGTGCCGAGCACGATGTTGTTGGCGGCAAGCGAATCGGCAGTGACGAAGAAGCCGAGGTTCCGCTTGACGACGCGCCGCTCGTCCTCGGTGAGCCCCGCCGGGTTCTTCCACAGCTCGATGTCGCGGCTCATGTTGATTTCCTGCGGCATCCAGTGGTTGGCGCAGGCGGCGAGGTACTTCTCCCAGGCCCACTTGTACTTGACGGGCACCAGCTGGTTGACGTCGGCCTTGGAGTTGATGACCTTCTTGTCCTCGACCGTGACGCGCCGCAAGCTCGCCGCCGGATCGCCGGGCTCCTTGGCCACGCTCGGCGGTACGAAGCCGCTGGCCGGCTGCATCGCGAGGTCTTCGAACTTGAGCATGGCGCCTATTTGTCCTGTCCGGTGCGCATCGCCTGCGCCAGCAGCAGCGTGCGCAGGCTGGGGGCGTGTCTGCCGTCGACCGGCTTGAATTCGGGCTTGTAGCTCCGCGCGAGCTCGCGCTCGGCCGCGTCCCTCTGAGCCGGCGTCGAGAACGACATCTCGTGCGTGGCGATATAGAGGTTCCAGTCGGTGCCGGCGATCGTCAGCCACTCGGCGTAGCGCACATGGCTCTTCAAGAGATCGGGTGCGAAGCTCTCGGCTTGGCCGAAGTGCAGGGCGCGGAAGGTGAGCAGCCGCCAGCCCGGCACCAGCACCGCATAGAGCCCGGCCGTTTTGGGCGGCGACCAGAGCGGCGCGAGGAAGGGGCCGGCGAAGCTGCGCGCCCCGAGGGTGATCACCTGCGCGCTCCCATCACTGACATGCCTCGCAGTCGGGGGTGTCGATGGCGCAGACCTTGACGCCGGCCTCGGCGCTCATGTCGCCACTCGCGATGGCACCGGGAACGGCGTTCAGCGCACCGGCCTTAGAAGTGGACTTCTCGGCGTGCGTCGCGCCCATGGCGCGCAGGTAGTAGGTGGTCTTCAGGCCGCGCAGCCAAGCGAGCTTGTAGGTCTCGTCGAGCTTCTTGCCGGAGGCGCCCGCCATGTAGATGTTGAGCGACTGCGACTGGTCGATCCATTTCTGCCGCCGCGCGCCCGCCTCCACCAGCCATTTCGGCTCGACCTCGAACGCCGTCGCATACAGGCTGCGTAGCGGCGCGGGGGCGCGATCGATGCGCGCGAGATTCCCGTCGAAGTACTTGAGGTCGGCGATCATCACCTCGTCCCAGAGCCCCGCCGCCTTCAGGTCCGCGACCAGGTACTCGTTCACCACGGTGAACTCGCCCGACAGGTTCGATTTCACGAACAGGTTCTGGTAGGTCGGCTCGATCGAGGCCGACACCCCGATGATGTTGGCGATGGTCGCCGTCGGCGCGATCGCCAGGCAATTGGAGTTGCGCATCCCGTGGCGCTTGATGCGCGCGCGCAGCGCGTCCCAGTCGAGGCTCGCCGAGCGGTCGAGCTCGACGTAGCCGCCGCGCTCGGCGGCCAGCAGATCGAGCGTGTCCTGCGGCAGCACGCCCCGGTCCCAGAGGGAGCCCTGGAACGAGGCGTAGCGGCCGCGCTCCTCGGCGAGCTCGGTCGAGGCCCAGTAGGCGGCATAGGCCACCATCTCCATCGAGCGGTCGGCGAACTCCATCGCTTCCTCGGACGCGTAGGCGACGCGCAGGCGGTGCAGGCAGTCCTGGAATCCCATGATGCCCAGCCCTACGGGGCGGTGGCGCAGGTTGGAGTTCCTCGCCTTGTCGACCGCGTAGTAGTTGATGTCGATGACGTTGTCCAACATCCGCATCGCCGTCGAAATTGTTCTTTTTATTTTTTGGAAATCCAGGCCCTGGTCGGTCATGTGCGCGACCAGGTTCACCGAGCCCAGGTTGCACACCGCGATCTCGTCTGCCGAGGTGTTGAGCGTGATCTCGGTGCAGAGATTGGAGCTGTGCACCACGCCCACATGCTGCTGCGGGCTTCTCAGGTTGCAGGGATCCTTGAACGTGATCCAGGGATGCCCGGTCTCGAACAGCATGGACAGCATCTTTCGCCAGAGCTGGACGGCCGGCACCTTTTTGAACAATTTGAGCTCGCCGCGCGCCGCCTTGTCCTCGTGGCGCAGGTAGGCTTCTTCGAAGCTCTTGCCGAACTTGTCGTGCAGGTCGCGCACGTCCGAGGGGGAAAACAGCGTCCACTCGGCGTTGTCCATCACGCGCTTCATGAACAGATCGGGAATCCAGTTCGCCGTGTTCATGTCGTGCGTGCGGCGCCGGTCGTCGCCGGTGTTCTTGCGCAGCTCGAGGAACTCCTCGATGTCCAGGTGCCAGGTCTCGAGGTAGGAGCAGACCGCGCCCTTCCTCTTGCCGCCCTGGTTGACCGCCACCGCGGTGTCGTTCACCACCTTCAGGAACGGCACCACGCCCTGTGACTTGCCGTTGGTGCCCTTGATGTGCGAGCCGAGCGCGCGCACCGGGGTCCAGTCGTTGCCCAGGCCGCCCGCATACTTGGCGAGCAGCGCGTTTTCCTTGATCGCGTCGTAGATGCCGGTGAGATCGTCGGACACCGTGGTGAGGTAGCAGCTCGAGAGCTGCGAGCGCAGCGTGCCGGAATTGAACAGCGTCGGCGTCGAGCTCATGAAATCGAAGGACGACAGCACGTGGTAGAACTCGATCGCCCGCGCGTCGCGGTTTTTCTCCTTCAGCGCGAGCCCCATCGCCACGCGCATGAAGAAGGCCTGCGGCAGCTCGATGCGCCGGCCCTGCACGTGCAGGAAGTAGCGGTCGTAGAGCGTCTGCAGGCCGAGATAGCCGAACTTCAGGTCGCGCTCGGACTTGAGCGCTCTTCCGAGTTTGGCGAGGTCAAAGCGCGCGAGCTCCGGGTCGAGCAGCTCCGCGGCGATGCCGCGCTCGATGAACTGCGGGAAGTAGACGGCGTAGCGCGCCGCCATGTCGGCGTGGCTCGCCTCGTCGCCGAGCACCTCGAAGCGGATGGCGTGCAGCAGCAGCCGCGCGGTGACGTAGCTGTAGCCCGGGTCCTTTTCGATCAGGGCGCGCGCCGCGAGCACCGCCGACTTGCGCACCTCTTCCATCGGCACGCCGTCGTAGAGGTCGCGCAGCGTCGCCTCGAGGATCGCCTCGGGCGCGGTCTCGGGCAGCCCTTCGCAGGCGGCCTGCACCAGCGCGCGCAGCGCCGCGCGGTCGAGCAGCTTGCGCTGGCCGTTCTCGACCACGTGCAGTCCCGGCTCCTTCTTGCCCGCCTTCTCCTGCAGCCGGACCTTGGCGCGCTCTTCGCGGTAGAGCACGTAGGCGCGCGCCACGTCGTGCTCGCCCGAACGCATCAGCGCGAGCTCCACCTGGTCCTGGATGTCCTCGATATGGAAGGTGCCGCCCTGCGGCTGCCGGCGCAGCAGCGCCCCAATCACCGTGTCGGTGAGGCCGGCGACCAGCTCGCGGATACGCGCCGAGGCCGCTCCTTGAGCGCCGTTGACCGCCAGGAACGCCTTGGTCACCGCCACCGAGATCTTGGAGGGCTCGAAGCCGACCACGGCGCCGTTACGCCGGATCACCTTGTAATCGGCAAACACGCTGCGCCCGCCCGCCGCCGCTTCGGAGAGCGCGACGCCAAAACCGGGGGTGGCTGCGGTGTTGTCCTGCGCGATCTGCATGGTCGGCCTCCCCGTTACCCGTCTATACCCAATATCTAGCGCTGCGTACCCTGATTGCGACTAGCTGTTGTGGATCAATGTACACACGCGAATTTTTTTTTGCAAGCTCGCCCACTAAATATTGTGCGGCATGTCGCAGAGAGCACTACATATAGAAGCGTTGCCGCGCTGCAACACCAGGCCTTGGTGCAGCATGAGTTGCGTTGACTAGATGTTGTGGTGGGCGAGCGCCGCGAACAGCCGCGGCCAGTCGAAGCCGGCACCCGGATCGGTCTTGCGACCGGGCGCGACGTCGCTGTGCGCGGCGATGTCGCGCAGCGGCAGCGCCGCTTTCAGGCCGTGAATGAGCTCGGCCAGACGCGCGTATTGCGCGTCGGCGAAAGGCGCGTCGTCGGTGCCTTCGAGCTCGACGCCGATGGAGAAGTCGTTGCAGCGCTCGCGGCCGCGCCACGACGAGACGCCGGCGTGCCAGGCGCGCCGCTCGACCGGCACGAACTGCACCAGCTCGCCGTCGCGGCGGATCAGGAAGTGCGACGAGACCCGCAGGTCGGCGATCTCGCGGAAATAGGGATGCGCAGCCGCGTCGAGGCGGTTGGTGAACAGACGCTCGATGCCGTCGCCGCCGTATTCGCCGGGCGGCAGGCTGATCGAGTGCAGCACGAGCAAGCTGATTTCGGTGCCGGGCGGACGCTCGTCCTGATTGGGGGACTCGACGAGTCGATCAGGCCTTGCTGTCATCTTTGATGCCAAGGCGCTGCATCCGGTAGCGCAGCTGCCGGAAGGTGATGCCGAGGAGCTTGGCGGCGGCGGTGCGGTTGAAGTCGGTCTTGCCGAGCGCCTCGAGGATCGCCTTGCGCTCGATGTTGTCGAGGTAATCCGGCAGCGCCCCGGGTTCCGCTCCGCCTTCCGGTTCTCCCTCTGCGCCGGCGGGGACGCTCAGGCGCAGATCCTCGATACCGATCTCGCGGCTGCCCGAGAGTGCGAGCGCTCGCTCCAGAATGTTCTCGAGCTCGCGGATGTTGCCCGGGAAGTCGTGGCGCCGAAGCTCTTCCAGCGCCTCGCCGGTCACGCGGGCCGGAGGCGAGCCCGACTGGGTGGCGAGCCGCTCGAGGATCGCCGCGGCGATGACGGCGATGTCATCGCGGCAGTCGCGCAAAGGCGGCATGGCGAGCTCGATGACGTTGATACGGTAGAACAGATCCTGGCGGAAGCGTCCCGCGGCGACCAGCTGCGCGAGTTTCTGGTGCGTGGCGCAGATGATGCGCACGTCGACGGGGTCCTCCTGCGGCGCGCCGACCTTGCGCACGCGCTTTTCCTGGATCGCGCGCAGCAGCTTGACCTGCATGGCGAGCGGCAGGTCGGCGACCTCGTCCAGGAACAGCGTGCCGCCGTTCGCCGCCTGGAAGAAGCCCTCGCGGTCCTCGGCCGCGCCGGTAAAGGCACCCTTCTTGTAGCCGAAGAACTCGCTTTCCATCAAGTTCTCGGGGATCGCGCCGCAGTTGACCGGGATGAAGGGCCGCTCGCGCCGCGCGCCGTTCTCGTGGATCAGGCGCGCCGCGAGCTCCTTGCCGGTGCCCGATTCGCCCGAGATGTACACCGGCGCCTGCGTGCGGGCGAGCTTGCCGATCATCTCGCGCACCTGCACGAGCGGCGCGCTCTCGCCCAGGAGGCGCCCGTGCAGCCGCTCGTTGCGCGCCGGCGCCTCGCCGCGGTCCGGAAGCGAAAGCGCCGCACGCACCAGCGCGCGCAGCTGCTCGAGCCCGACCGGCTTCGAGACATAGTCGAAGGCGCCGGCCTTGAGCGCCGCCACGGCGTTCTCGGCGCTGCCGTAGGCGGTGATCACCGCCACCGGGACTTCGGCAGCATGCCCGGCGATGTGGCGCACGAGATCGAGGCCCTCGCCGTCCGCCAGGCGCATGTCGGTAAGACAGAGGTCGTAGCGCTCCTGCTTGAGCTGTTCCTTCGCCTCGGCGATGGTGCCGACCGATGCCACATCGAGCCCCATGCGCACCAGCGTGAGCTCGAGCAGCTCGCGGATGTCGGGCTCGTCGTCGACGACCAGGACGTGGGCGGCGGCTCTTTTCAAGCGGCGCGCGCCTCCCGGCACAGGATGCGGAAATGCGCGCCTTGCGTGTCGTTTACGTATTCGAGCGTCGCCCGGTTGGCGGCGCACAGCTCGCGCGCGAGGTAGAGACCGAGCCCGGTGCCCTTGGCCTCGGTGGTGAAGAACGGCTCGAACAGCTGCCCCTGGCGCGACGGCGGCACGCCGGGGCCGTTGTCGATCACGGAGAGCTCGACGCGACCGGCGTAGCCGCGCAGGGCGATGCGTACCGCGCCGTCCTCGGGGCCGGCGTAGCGCGCGGCATTGCGCAGCAGGTTCCACATCACCTGGCGCAGATGCTCGCGGTCGAACTCGATCCAGGTGTCCGCCCGGACGTCGACCGCAAAGCGTTCGGCGGTGGCCGACTCGTTGGCGACGAACTCGGCGAGGAACTCGCGCAGCCAGGGGTGCAGGCGAATCGGCCCGGCCGAGATGCGGTCGCGCCGGTTGAGCTGCAGCACGTCGGACACCAGCCGCTCCAGGCGCCGCGTGTTGTCCTGGATGATGCGCGTGAGGCGCGCCGGATCCTCGCCGCGCTTCTGCTCGTCGAGCAGCTCCGAAGCGTGGCTGATGGCCGCCAGCGGGTTGCGGATTTCGTGGGCGATATTCGCGGTGAGGCGACCGAGGGCGGCGAGCTTCAACTGCTGCGCCTGCTCGCGCGCGCGCGTCGTATCCTCGACGAACAGCACGCTGAAGCCCTCCTCGGTGCCCGTATCGAGCAGGCGCAGCCCGATGTCGCGGCCGCGCACCGGCAGGTCGGCCGCCGACCCGGCCGCCGCCGCGCCCGAGCGCCAACTGCGCCAGCGTTCGGCAAACTCGGGCAGCAGCATCTCGATGTCGGCGCCCACCAGCGGATCGGCGCGCAGCAAGAGCTGCGCCTGCGGATTGTGCTGCACCACGCGCCCGTTGCGGTCGAGCACCAGCACGCCATCGTGCATGTCCTGCAGCACCAGCTGGTTGACGCGCGTCTGCGTGGCGAGCTCGCGCCCGCGCAGCCTCGCGAGGCGCTCGTTCGCGGCGACGCGCTGGGCGAGCCAGCCGGTGATGCCGGTCGCGACGAAGCAGCCAATCGCGAGCAGCCCCGGCTGCACGAAACTGTTGACCGGCGCGTCGTGCCCCAGCACCCAGTAGGCCTGCTCGAGCAGCAGCGCGATGGTGGCGAGCGCCGCATAGAGATAGCTCAGGCGCTGCGGCGCGACGATCGCCGCGCCGATCAGCGAGATCACCAGCATCACGCCCAGGCCGCTGCGCACCCCGCCGCTCGCGTTCATCAGCAGCGTGATCGCGAACACGTCCACGCAGGCGTGCAGCGACAGCTGGACATTGAAGAGCTCGCGGAGCTTGCGCAGCGCCACGTGGAACAGGATCGCGAGCCCGAGGTAGGCGCCGCAGGTGAAGCGGAACAGCTGCAGCGAATGCGAGCCGAGGTTGAGCGCGTCCTCGTAGACGAATGACAGGGAGAGGAACAGCGTCGCTACGGTGACCCGGTAGAGGTTGAAGTAGCCGAGCGAGATCCAGAACGAGTCGGGCGTGCGCTCGGGCGGCGCGAGGAACAGCTCCGGGTAGCGCAGCGGCGCCTGCATCAGCGCGGCCCCGGCCCGAGCCGGGCGTGTTCCTCGGAACAATAGATCGCGCCAGCGGAAAGGCGAGCTTCGGCGCGCGGCGGCAGCACGCCGCACTGCGCGCAGCGCACCAGCTCATCGCTCTTTTGCGCACTGGGCACATCGGCTTGCGGCGCGGCGCGCCGCAGCGCACGGCGCACGAGCCATGCGGCGAGCACGATGAGCAGGATGAGGATCAGGAGGCGTCCCACGGTCTGGCTATCATAGCCAAGATGAAAATCCTGGTCGCGGTGCCGGGAAATCTGCACACGGTGCGCATGAACCGCTTCGTGCCCGACGCGCTCGCGGCGCTCGGCCACGAAACGCAGGTGGTGGACTACTCACCCAGGCTCGGTGAAAAGCTCCGCCTCAAGCTCACGCGGCGCAGCGCGGCCGAGGGGGTCGAAGCGCGGCTGCTGGCGACGGTGGAGCAGCATCGGCCCGAGCTCTTTCTCGCGCTCTACGGAGTGAATGTCAGCCAGCGCGTGCTCGGCGAGCTGCGCGCTCGCGGCACGCCGACGGTGAACTGGTGGCTCAACGACCCGTTCCAGTGGCAGCGCGCGCTCGGCATCCTGCCGCCCTACGACTTCGCCTTCACCAACGCGAAGTACTCCGTCGAGCAATACGCCGCCGCGGGGTTGCAGCACGTGCGCTTCCTGCCGAGCGCCTGCGATCCCTCGGTGCATCGCCCGATCGACGGCGTCGCGCCGGACTGTGCCGTATCGTTCGCCGGCGACTGGTCGGCATTGCGCGAGCGCCTGGTCGAGCGCCTGGCGAGCGAGGGGGTCGACCTGCGCGTGTACGGGCCCTGGCGGCGCAAGCTCCGTGCGGGCTCGCCGCTCCGCGCGCGGCTCGAGCACGGCTTCTTTTCGCCCGAGCGCATGGTGCAGATCTTCGCGCGCTGCCAGGCGACGCTCAACGTCCACACCTGGCGCGAGCGCTTCGACTTCGGGCTCAATCCGCGCGTGTTCGAGGCCGGCGCCTGCGGCACGCCGCAGCTCGTGGACCACAAGCGCGAACTCGACGAGCTCTTCACGGCCGAGCAACGCGCCGGGATGCTGATCTATCGCGACGACGACGAGCTGGTGCGCCTCGCGCGCTCGGTCGCGCCGCGCGCCGCCGAGCTCAAGGCGGCCGCGCTTGCCGCGGCGCCGGTCTTCCAGCGCGAGCATTCCTATCGCGCCCGGATGGTCGAGCTGCTGCGGGTGGTCGGTGCTGGAAAAAAAGATTGGTCGGGGTGACTGGATTTGAACCAGCGACACCTGCGTCCCGAACGCAGTACTCTACCAGGCTGAGCTACACCCCGACTTACGATTGGCGGACCACGGAAAAGGACGCCAATTCTAGCAAAGATCGCTTGAATTCCGACTGCGCCAGCGGCTCGAGCGCCTCGACGGCGGCGTGGACTTCGCGCTGCGCAGCGGCGCGCGCGTAATCGAGCGAGCCGCAGGCGCGGATCGCGCGCAGCACGGCGCCGAAGTCGTCCCGGCCTCCGGCGACGATCGCCTGGCGCACGACGGCCCGGTCGGACGGCGAACCCGAGCGCAACACGTGGATGAGCGGCAGCGTGGGCTTGCCCTCGGCGAGATCGTCGCCCAGGCTCTTGCCGATCGCCGCCTCGTCGCCCGAGTAGTCGAGGACATCGTCGATCAGCTGAAACGCCGTGCCGACGTGAGCGCCATAGCGGGCGAGGCCTGTCTCCACCGGTCCCGGACTGCGCGCCAGCACCGCGCCGAGGCGCGCAGCGGCCTCGAACAGCTTGGCCGTCTTGCGCCGGATGACCTCGAGATAGCGCGCCTCGTCGACCTCGGGATCGTGGCTGCCCATGAGCTGCATCACTTCGCCGGCGGCGATCGTGTTGGTGGCGTCCGCCAGCACGCGCATCACGCGCATGTCGTCGACCTCGACCATCATCTGGAAGGCGCGCGAATAGAGAAAATCGCCCACCAGCACGGCTGCGGCGTTGCCGAACGCCGCGTTGGCGGTGCGCATGCCGCGGCGCATCTGCGATTCATCGACCACGTCGTCGTGCAACAGCGTCGCGGTATGGATGAATTCGACCACCGCGGCGAGCGCGAAGCGCGGCGCGCCGCGATAGCCGAGCGCGCCGCACGCGAGAAGCAATAGCGCCGGCCGCAGGCGCTTGCCGCCGGCGGCGACGATGTACTGCGCCACCTGGCGCACGAGCGCGACGTCGGACTCGAGGCGCCGGCCGATGAGCTCGTCGACGCGCTGCATGTCGTCCGCGACCGGTGCTAACATGGACACGAAGCTCATGATTCGCTTATAATTCTCGGCTTTTCCGGGTCAACAGAGCCAATCAATGTACGCAGTGATCAAGTCCGGCGGCAAGCAGTATCGCGTCGAATCCGGGGCGAAGCTGCGCGTCGAGGCCCTCGCCGCCGAGGTCGGCGCCAACGTCTCCTTCGAGCAGGTGCTGCTGGTCGGCGCCGGCGACGGCGTCAAGGTCGGCGCGCCGTTTGTCTCGGGTGCGCTCGTAAGAGCGACCGTCGTGGGACACGGCCGCGATGAGAAGCTGCGCATCTTCAAGCTGCGCCGGCGCAAGCACTACCAGAAATCGCAGGGCCATCGGCAGTCGTACACCGAGGTCCGCATCGACGACATCGTCCAGGGTTAGACATGGCACACAAGAAAGCAGGCGGCAGCTCGCGCAACGGGCGCGATTCCCAGTCGAAGCGCCTGGGCGTGAAGGTGTACGGCGGCGAGCGCGTCAACGCCGGTCAGATCCTGGTGCGCCAGCGCGGCACGCGCGTGCATCCGGGCACGAACGTCGGCATCGGCCGCGACCACACGCTCTATGCGCGCGTCAACGGACAGGTGCACTACGCGGTGCGCGGCGAGGACAGCAACAACACCGTGAGCGTCGTAGCGGAAAAGACTCCGGCCTAGCCGGTAGCTACTCCATCGAAGCCCTATCGCAGCCGATAGGGCTTTTTTGTTTCTGGGCCATGAAATTCATCGATGAAGCGAAAATCGAAGTGCACGCCGGCAAGGGCGGCGACGGCTCGGCGCATTTCCGGCGCGAGAAATACGTGCCACGCGGCGGCCCCGACGGCGGCGACGGCGGCCGCGGTGGCAGCGTCTGGGCGCGCGCCGACCGCAACATCAACACGCTGGTCGATTACCGCTTCGCCCGCATCCACCGCGCGGCGCATGGCGCCCGCGGCGGCGGCTCGGATTGCAACGGCCGGGCCGGCGCCGACATCGAGCTGCGCATGCCGGTGGGCACGGTGATCCGCGACGAGGAGACGGCGCACCGGGTCGCCGATCTCGCGAAGGACGGCGAGCGGGCGCTGCTCGCGCGCGGCGGCCAGGGCGGCCTCGGCAACGTGCACTTCAAGTCGAGCGTGAACCGCGCGCCGCGCCAGTTCACGCGCGGCGCGCCCGGCGAGAGCCGGCGCCTCGCGCTCGAGCTGCGCGTGCTCGCCGACGTCGGCCTGCTCGGCCTGCCGAACGCCGGCAAGTCGAGCTTCATCCGGGCGGTGTCGAGCGCGCGGCCGAAAGTGGCGGACTACCCGTTCACCACGCTCAATCCGTCGCTCGGCGTGGTGCGCGTCGGGCACTCGAGCTTCGTGATCGCCGATATTCCCGGCCTGATCGAGGGCGCCTCCGAGGGCGCGGGCCTCGGCCACCAGTTCCTGCGCCATCTCGCGCGCACCCGGCTGCTTTTGCAGCTGGTCGATATCGCCGGGGACGAGCCCGCGCAGGCGGCGCGCGCGGTCGCCGCCGAGCTCAAGAAATACGACGAAGCTCTGCATCGCAAGCCGCGCTGGCTGGTCTTCAATAAGATCGATGCCTTGAACGACGCCGACGCTAAGGTGCAGAAGATCGTGCGCGAGCTGCGCTGGAAGCGGCCCTGGTTTGCAATCTCGGCGCTGAGCGGCGAGGGCTGCGATGCAGTCTGCAAGGCGATCGCCAAGGAGCTTGCGGCGTGAGCCCGTTGCGCGACGCGAAGACGCTGGTGGTCAAGGTGGGCTCGTCCCTCGTCACGGCGGCCGGGCGCGGCCTCGACGCGGCCGCCATCGCGCTGTGGGCGGAGCAGATCGCGCGCCTCGTGGGCGAGGGCCGCCGAGTCATCCTGGTATCCAGTGGCGCCATCGCCGAAGGCATGCAGCGCCTGGGCTGGACGCGCCGGCCGCAAACCATGCACGAGCTGCAGGCCGCCGCGGCCGTGGGCCAGATGGGACTCGTGCAGTGCTACGAGAGTTGCTTTCGCCGCCACGGCCTGCATACGGCGCAGGTGCTCCTCACCCACGCCGACCTCGCCGACCGCCAGCGCTATCTCAACGCGCGCTCGACGCTGCGCACGCTGCTGGCGCTCGGCGCCATCCCGGTGATCAACGAGAACGACACGGTGGTCACCGACGAGATCAAGTTCGGCGACAACGACACGCTCGGCGCGCTCGTCACCAACCTGATCGAGGCCGACGCGCTGATCATCCTCACCGACCAGCGCGGCCTGTTCGACGCCGACCCGCGCAGCAACTCGAGCGCCGAGCTGGTCGAGGAGGCAGACGCCTTGGACGCGCGGCTCGAGGCCATGGCGGGCGGTACGGGCAGCGCGCTCGCGAAAGGCGGCATGCTGACCAAGGTGCAGGCGGCGCGCCGCGCGGCGCGCAGCGGGGCGCACACGGTCATTGCGAATGGACGCGAGCCCGAAGTGCTGGCACGCCTTGCCGCGGGCGAGCGCATCGGCACGCTGCTCACCGCGAAGACGGTGCCGCTCGCCGCGCGCAAGCAATGGCTCGCCGACCATCTTGCCGTAGCTGCAAAATTAAAACTGGATGCGGGAGCCGCGCGCGCGCTGCAGCGCGACGGCAAGAGCCTGCTGCCGATCGGCGTGGTCGAGGTCGCGGGCGAATTCGAGCGCGGCGCGGTCGTCGCCTGCCTCGATCCCGATGGGCGCGAAGTCGCCCGCGGGCTGGTGAACTACTCGGCCGCGGAGACCCGGCGCATCATGCGCAAGCCCTCGAGCGCGATCGAGTCGATCCTCGGCTACATGGACGGGCCGGAGCTCATCCACAGGGACAACTTGGTGCTGCTCTAGCAGCGCTCAGTTGTAGCGGCCGAAGCCCTTGACGAAGGGGTGACCCCCCTGCTCGAGCGCGCGCACGCCCTAGGCCGCTGTGCGGATCGGCTCGTTCTGGGGGCAGAAATACTCCCGATAGAG
>VBCP01000527.1 GCA_005888925.1 Betaproteobacteria bacterium
CTGCTCGACCACCTGGCCGTACTTGATCTCGACGTCCATCCGCTGCTGGTCCCAGTCGATCAGCTCCTTGACCGGCGTCGGCAGGTCCTTGTACGCGGCGATCACCGCGACCAGCGCGCCGATGTCGAGCCGACCCATGATCACCAGGTAGCCGCCCACGGTGTAGAACAGGAATGGCGTCACCTGCGACAGAAAGTTGTTCAAAAACTTGACCATGAACTTGCGCTGATAGAGCTCGAAGCGGATGCGGAAGATCCTTCCCAGCCGCGCGGAGATCTCGGCGCGCTCGTAGTTGGAGGTGTCGTGCGCGTGGATCTCGGCAGCGCCTTCGACGCACTCGGCGATGCGCCCGGCGAGCGCGCGCGCGGTGAGCTGGCGCTCGCGCCCGAGCACCAGCAGGCGCTTCCTCAGCTTCGGGATGATGAAGGCCTGCACGCCGACCACGCCGAGCGCGACGAGGCCGAGCACCCAGTGCTGGTAGAGGATGAAGGCCATCGCGGTGAGCGCCTGGCCGCCGAGGAAGAGGGGAGTAATGAGCGCTTCGCCGATGAAGCCGCCGAGCGGCTCGACCTCGTCCTTGACCATGGTCGCCATCTCGGCGGGCTTGACGCGCCGGAAGCGCGTCAGCGGAAAGCGCAGGATGTAATCGAACAGCGCAAAGCGCAGCCGCCGCAGCATGCGCTCGCCCATCCAGCCCTTCATCGTGTTGATCTGGAACTTGAGCCAGCCGTTGAGCACGATCAGGCCGAGGAACAGCACCGACAGCGCAAAAAGATAGGGGATGCGCTCGAGATCGAGGCCGAGGAAGCGCTTCACCGAGTCGGCGGCTGGGAAGCTCACGCCCTGGATCGCCTGGTTGATGATGGTCTTCGGCAGATCGAGCGACAGGTAGTACACCACCATCGAGGCGACCACCAGCGGCACGATCAGGAGCTGATCGCGCTTGCTGTATCTAATGATGAAGCCGAAGAGACTGCGTTCCATCCAGAGAAAATCCCCTGCTAACATTATAGGGACGAGTCATGTGGGCCGAGCATGGGAGATAGGGCAGCCTTCACGGTCCGGTTCTGGGGCGTGCGCGGCTCGATCGCCTGCTCCGGGCCGCGCACCGCGCGCTACGGCGGCAATACCTCGTCGCTCGAAGTGCGCTGCGGCGAGCAGCTCCTGCTGTTCGACGCCGGCACCGGCATCCGCTATCTGGGCAAGACGCTCGAGGGCGCGCGCATCGATGGCGATATCTATTTCACCCACACCCATTTTGACCATGTGTGCGGCCTGCCGTTTTTCCGTCCGATGTTCCAGCCGCAGAACCGCTTCCGGCTCTGGGCCGGTCACCTGCGCGGCGCGATGACGCTCAAGCGCGTGCTCGCCGAGTTCATGATTTCGCCGCTGTTCCCGGTGCCGCCCGAAGTGTTCCGCTCGACCCTCGAGTACCGCGACTTCAACGCCGGCGAAACGCTCAACGCGGGCAAGGGCGTCACCGTGCGCACCGCGGCGCTCAATCATCCCGACGGCTCGACCGGCTATCGCGTCGAGTACGACGGACGCTCGTTCTGCTACGTCACCGATACTGAGCACGTGCCGGGCAGCATGGATCGCAACGTGCTCGGCCTCATCTCGCGCGCCGACCTCGTGGTGTACGACTGCATGTACACCGACGACGAGTACCGGCGCTACGTCGGCTGGGGCCATTCGACCTGGCAGGAAGGCGTGCGCCTGTGCAAGGAAGCCGGCGCCAAGCGCATGGTCGTGTTCCATCACGACCCGGATCACGACGACGAGATGCTCGACGGCATCGCGCGCGAGGTGCAGAAAGCCCTGCCCGGCTCGGTGGTCGCGCACGAGGGTCTCGTGCTTGAGCCCTGACTCTCATCCCTATGACGCTGCTCGATGAGATCGAACGGCTCGCGCCAGACCTAGAACGTATCGGCTCCGAACCCCCGCCCGCGCCGCGCTGGAACCAGGACTGGTTTCCGCGCCTCGACGCCGCCGCCGCTTATGCGATGGTGCGCACGCTCGCGCCCAAGCGCATCGTCGAAGTGGGCTGCGGGCATTCGACGCGCTTTCTCGCGCGCGCGGTGGCCGACGGCCGCCTCGACACGCGCATCGTGGCGATCGATCCCGAACCGCGCGCGAGCCTCGAGGGGCTGAAAGTGCGCTGGCTCAAGCAGCCGGCGCAGTCGACCGAGCCCGCGCTCTTCGCCGGGCTGGAGGAGCGCGACATCCTCTTCATCGACTCGAGCCATCAGCTCAAACCCGGGAGCGATGTGGAATACCTGCTGCAAAAAGCCCTGCCGCGCCTTGCAAAAGGCGTGCGCGTGCATTTCCACGATATTTTCCTGCCCGACCCCTATCCGCTCGCCTGGGCGTGGCGACGCTACAACGAGCAGGAGGCCGTGGGGCCGCTCATCGGCAACGGCTACGCCGTGGAGTTCTCCAGCCACCAGCTCCTTGAGCGCGACGGCGTGCTGGCGCGGCTGCCGCTGAAGGACGGGGCGATCGAATCGAGCCTGTGGCTGCGCAAGCTCTAGACGTCGCCCCGATCGTCGAGTGGCTCGACGCCGGCGCCCCGCCGGCGCAGCGGCCGCAGGACGTGCTGCAGCAGCTCTGCGGCCGGCTGCTGGAGCAAGGGATGCCGCTCTACCGGGTCGCGGTGTTCGTGCGCACGCTGCATCCCAATGTCGCCGGCCGCGGCTTCGTCTGGACCGAGCCCAGCAACACGGTGCAGATCACTTCGGCGCCGATCGGCATCCAGGACACCGAGCAGTACCTCAAGAGCCCGATCCGCGTGGTCTATACCGAGCACATCGAGATCCGGCGCCGCATCGAAGGTCGCGAGGGGCCGCTGGACTTCCCGATCCTCGAGGAGCTGCGCGAGGAAGGCGCCACCGACTTCCTGGCGCTGCCGGTGCGCTTTATCAACGGCGATGTCCATGCCTCGAGCTTCGTCACGCGGCGGCCCGGTGGCTTCAGCGACGCCGAGGTCGACGCGCTGCGCCGCATCATGCCGGCCTTCTCGCGCGTCGCCGAAATCTACTCCTGGCGGCGCATCGCGCACAACATCCTCGACGCCTACCTGGGCGAGCAGACCGGCGAGAAGGTGCTCGCCGGCCACATCCGCCGCGGCGACGGCGAGGACATCCACGCGGTGATCTGGTTCTGCGACCTGCGCGATTCCACGCCGCTCGCCGACTCGATGAGCCGCGGCGAGTTCCTGCGCCTGCTCAACGAGTTCTTCGAATGCGTGCTCGGTCCCGTGCTCGAGCACAAGGGGGAGGTGCTGCGCTTCATCGGCGACGCGGCGCTCGCCATCTTCCCGGTCGCCCAAGGGGAAATTCGGGATCCCAGTGAAGCCTGCCGCCGCGCGCTGCAGGCCGCCGAGGAGGCCATCGCCCGCATGGCGACGGTGAACGCCAAGCGCGAGCGTCCGCTGCGCTTCGGCATCGGCCTGCACCTGGGCGACGTGCTGTACGGCAACATCGGCACGCCGACGCGCATCGAATTCACGGTGGTCGGGGCGGCCGCCAACGAGGCGGCGCGCATCGAGGGGCTGTGCAAGACGCTGGAGGTGCCGCTGCTCCTCTCCGAGCCGGTGGCGCGGCATGTGTCCGGGTGCACCTCGCTTGGGCGCCACCGGCTGCGAGGCGTCGGCGAGCCCCTCGAGCTCTTCACCCGGACTGCAATGCGCTCGCCCGCCGGCTAGAGAAATTTCAGCATGACGGCAACATGGGCGTCGCGGATCTGCGCCATTAGGTGTAAATTGCGGCGCAGTGCGAAGCATGGCGATCCCGAGCACCGCGCCGGACGGTCCCGCGCATCCGCAGGAGCGCCAGCCATCGTCGCTCATCGAGCTGCTCTCGGACTGGTACTGGGAGCAGGACGCGGAATTCCGCTTCACCGTGGTCTCGAGCAGACGTCCGGACAATTCCGCTGATCCGTTTCCCTACGTCGGGCGCAAGCACTGGGATCAGCCCGCGCTGAATCTCAGCGAAGGCGACTGGGAGCGCCACCGCGCCCAGCTCGAGTGGCACCAGCCGTTCCGCGATTTCGAGCTGCAGCACGCGACCGAGGACGGCCGCGTCGTATGGCTGTCGCTCAGCGGCGAGCCGCGCTTCGACGAGAGCGGCAGCTTCAAGGGCTACCGCGGCATCGGGCGCGACATCACCGAGCTCAAGCGCCTGGAGAACCTGCGCAGGCTCGAGCACGCCATCGCGCGCTCGCTCGCCCAGGCGCCCACCACCTCCGAGGGCCTGCGCGGCGCCCTGCGGCTCATCTGCGACGTCGAAGGCTGGGACTCGGGGCGCTGCTTTCGCGTCGACGAGGCGACGGGCGATGTCAGCTTCGCCGAGGGCTGGTTCACGCGCGAATCCGAGATCGAGCTGCTGCTGCGCGGCTCGCGCGTGCTGTGGCAAGCGGGCAAGCCGGTGTGGTCGACCGACCTGCCGCGCGCCGCGGGTACCGCGGTCCGGCCGGCCGGCAAGGGCGGCCGCTTCGGCACCTTCGCGCTTCCGGTCGTCTCGCAGGACCGCACCATCGCCATGCTCACCTTCTCGGGCCACACTTCGCGCGAGCCCGACAAGTCCTTCGTCGACGCCGCGCCCGCGATCGGCAGCCTCTTCGGCCAGTTCCTGCAGAGGAAGGACGCGGAGGAGCGGCTGCGCCAGAGCGAAGCGCGCTTTCGCAGCCTGACGCAGCTCTCGAGCGACTTCTTCTGGGAGAGCGATCCGCAGCACCGCCTGTCGAGCCTGGTGCACGGGCCGAGCGCGGCGGCGACGCCGGTCGGCTATGGCCTGGTCGGCAAGACGCCGTGGGAGATCCCCGCGGTGCGCCCGGACCATGCCGGCTGGCAGGCGCATCGCGCGGCGCTCGACAGCCGGCTGCCATTCCGCGACTTCGAGATCGCGCGGCCGCTGCCCGACGGCGGCACGCGCTATTTCGCGGTGAGCGGGCAGCCGCATTACGACGGGCAAGGCGTGTTCCTCGGCTATCGCGGCGTGGGGCGCGACGTCACCGAGATCGCGATCGCGCGCGAGCGCATCGCCTCGCTCGCCTACAGCGATCCGCTCACCGGCCTTGCCAACCGCGTGAGCCTCGCGCCGGCGCTCGACCAGGCGATCGAGCGCTCCAAGCGCCACGGCTCGAAGATCGCCGGCGTGTTCATCGACCTCGACGGCTTCAAGCAGATCAACGACCGCCACGGCCATGCCGCGGGCGATGCCTTCCTCGTCGAGGTGGCGCACCGCCTGCGGCGCCACGTGCGCGCGAGCGATCTGGTCGCGCGCCTGGGCGGCGACGAGTTCTTCGTCATGCTGGAAGGCGTGCAGGACCTGCTCGGCGTCGAGCGCGTGGTGGTGAAGCTGATCGACGCG
>VBCP01000096.1:0-2965 GCA_005888925.1 Betaproteobacteria bacterium
CGCCGGTGTAGAGGAAGTCGACGCCCTTGCGCACGCCGATCGGCCGCGCGGTGATGAAGTTGCCGGAATTCACGCGGATCTGCGCGCCCGCCATGGGCGAATGCGGCAGCCCTTGCGAGAGCACGGCCTCGATCTCGATGCGCAGCACGCCGGCGGCCTGCTTGACCGCCATCAGCGCCGCGTCGTCGGTGACGCGCAGCCCCTGCGCATAGCGCGAGCGCACGCCGCGCGCCTTGAGCTCCGCTTCGATCTGCGGCCGCGCGCCGTGCACCAGCACCAGCCGGATGCCGAGCGCCGCGAGCAGGTTGAGGTCGTGCACGAAGCTCAAAAAGCGCGTGCGCTCGGTGAACAGCTCGCCGCCGAAGCCGATGACGAAGGTGCGCCCGCGGAAGGCGTGCACATAGGGCGCGACCTGGCGCAGCCAGCGGACAAACAATTCAGGGTTGATCGGCGCGACCATTGTAGTTTTTTCAAATTGTACGGGGTAATCCGCCGTGCTTGCGGCGCGTTATGCTTCGTCTCCGGAGGATGTCATGAAATCACTTCGCTACTTCTTGCTCGCCACGCTTGCCGTCGCGCTTCCCGCGCACGCCGCCGACGACGAGATGGACTGGACCGCCTTCGGCCACGTGCTGACGCTGATCCAGAACGTGGTCCGCATCGGCACGCAGCCGTATCCAGACCAGGCGATGGCCGATCTGCTCGGCGGTCGCAACCATGAGGCAAATCAGGCCATCGCCAGCCTGTTTGCCGGGGCGACGGCCGAGATGCCGCCGCAGTACCGCGACCGCGTTGCTTCGATCGGCCGCGACATCGTCGCCTATGCGGTGAAGAATCCGGTGACGAGCACCGTCGATGCGATGTCCACCGATCGCAGCCTCCAGGCCCGCAAGGACCTGAACGCGATGGGCCTGCGCTATTACGACGAGGGCCAGTTCCTCGACGCGGTGAAGCGCAATGACCAGCTCGCCACCGAGCTCTACATCGCGGCGCGCGGCGTAAACCTCGATGCGCGTACCTGGAGCGGCCGCAACGCGGTCGACATCGCGCGCGACAACGGCAACACCCAGCTCGCCGAGCGGCTTTCTAGAAGTCTCCCCGCAAAGCGCTAAGCGCGGCCAAGGCCGCGAGGCCCGCCGTCTCGGTGCGCAGCACGCGTGCGCCGAGCCGTGCCGGCACGAAGCCGGCGTCTAGGAACGCGGCCTCTTCCGCTGCATTGAACCCGGCCTCGGGGCCGGCGGCGACGGTGAATTCCTCGCCGGCCTTCGCGGCCTGAGAGAAACGCAGTTCCGCAGCGGGCGAAAGCAGGATCTTCGTACCGGCGCCTCCGCGGTATTCACTTGCGGCGACCATCGGATGCACCGTCGGAATGCGGTTGCGGCCGCACTGCTCGCAGGCGGCGATCGCGATCTTCTGCCAGTGCGCGTGCCGCGCCGCGGCGCGCTCGCCCTTGGGCCGTGCCACCGAGGAGGCGGCGAGCACCGGCTGGATCTCGGCGACGCCGAGCTCGACCGCTTTTCGCACCGTGAAGTCCATGCGCTCGCCGGCCGAGACCCCTTGCACCAGCACCATGCGCAGCGGCGACTCGCGCTCGACGGCGCGGTGCGCCAGCACGTCGACCAGCAGCTTGAGGCGCTGGATCGAAGCGATGCGCGCGGCGTATTCGCCGCCGCGGCCGTTGAAGAGCGTGATCTCGTCGCCGCCCTGAACGCGCAGCACATGCACCGCGTGGTGCGCGCTGTCTTCCGGCAGCAACACGCTGGTTCCGGGGCGCAGCGCGGTGTCGACGTAGAAGCGCGGCATGCTAGGATTTTTGCATGAAGGCGCCGAAGTTCGAGCTGCTGGGCGTCGACGGCAAGCGCCATGGCGTCTCCTCCGCCAAGGGAAGCAAAGGCCTGCTGGTGATGTTCATCTGCAACCATTGCCCCTACGTCAAGCGCTCGCTCGAGCGCATCCTGCATGACTGCCGCGAGCTCGCAGCGCAGGGCATCGGCGCGATCGCCGTGATGCCGAACGATCCAATGGAGTATCCGGAGGACTCGTTCGACAACATGAAGCGGCTGGCCGCGGAGAAGCGCTTTCCCTTCCCTTACGTGATCGACGAAACCCAGGACGTGGCGCGCGCCTACGGCGTAGTCTGCACGCCGGAGTTCTACGGCTTCAACGCGGCGCTCGAGCTCCAGTACCACGGCCGCATCGACGAGCTTTCCGCGGCGATGGTGCAGGTTGCCAATACTGGCGCCGGACCGAAGGAGCAGCGCGCTTCGGTCGGCTGCTCGATCAAGTGGAAGAGGTAGCTACCAGCCGACGAAAGCCGCGCCACAAGAGCCGCGCGAGCAGCACTACCGCCACCAGGACCACGGCGAGCAGCAGGAAGAACATCACCGGATGCGCGAACGCGAGCCACAGGCCGAGCGGCACCAGCGCATCCTCGGAGAGCGACGCCGCCCAGTTGGAGAACGGTTCGGGCGACAGGTTGAGCGTCGCCCGCGTGCCGGCCTTTGCCACGTGCATCGCCGCGGCGAGGCTGCCGCCGAGGATGCCCGCTGCCACCATCACCGCGGAAGTCGAATCGCCGAACACCAGGGCGGCGAGCGCCGCGCCGGCCGGGATCCTCACGAAGCTGTGCACGGCATCCCAGATGCTGTCGAGCCAGGGCACCTTGTCGGCACCGAACTCGACCAGCGTCATGAAGCCGCTCGCCGCGATGACCAGCGGGTGCTGCAGCACGTCGAGGTGACCGGGCAGCTCGACCCAGCCCATCGCGCCGGCAAGCCCGACGGCAAACACCACCGCATAAGCACGCAATCCCGCGCCCCAGGCGAGGGCGAGCGCGATCGCGAGGTCAGGGACGTTCATCACATCGTCGCGCCGAGCGTCCACGGCGCGAATTCGTCGTCGCCGTAGCCGAACTCCTCGCTCTTCGTCTTGCGGCCCGAGGCCGTCTCGAGGATCAGCTTGAAGA
>VBCP01000096.1:3059-6591 GCA_005888925.1 Betaproteobacteria bacterium
GGCGTGTTGGTGGCGAGCTTGAGCGAAGGCGCGGGCTTGCAGCCGTACGCCGAGCCGCGCCCGGTGGTGAAGCAGATCATGTTGGCGCCGCCCGCGACCTGGCCCGTCGCCGACACCGGGTCGTAGCCGGGCGTGTCCATGTAGACGAAGCCTTTCGCGGTCACCGGCTCGGCGTACTCGTACACCGCGACCAGATTGGTGGTGCCGCCCTTGGCGACGGCGCCGAGCGATTTCTCGAGGATGGTGGTGAGCCCGCCGGCCTTGTTGCCGGGCGACGGGTTGTTGTTCATCTCGTTGCCGTTCCTCCGCGTGTACTCCTCCCACCAGTGGATCCGCTCGATCAGCTTCTCGCCGACCTCTTTGCTTACCGCTCGCCGCGTCAAGAGATGCTCCGCGCCGTAGATCTCCGGCGTCTCCGAAAGGATCGCGCTGCCGCCATGCCGCACCAGCAGATCGACGGCGGCGCCGAGCGCCGGGTTGGCGCTGATCCCCGAATAGCCGTCCGAGCCGCCGCACTGCAGTCCCAAAACAAGATGACTGGCCGGCAGCGCTTCGCGGCTCACTTTGTTCGCTTCGGGGAGCATTTCCTTCACACGCGCGATGCCGTTCTCGACCGCCTTGCGCGTGCCGCCTTTCTCCTGGATGGTGAAGGCGCCGAGCTTGTCGCTTTTCTTCAGGCCCTGAGAGGAAAGCAGCATGTTGATCTGGTTCGCCTCGCAGCCCAGGCCGACCAGCTGAGAAGAAAAGAAATTGGGATGCCGCGCATAGCCGGCAATCGTGCGGCGGAGCACATCGGTCGCCTCGCCGTCGCTCGCCATGCCGCAGCCGGTCTTGTGCGTCAGCGCGACCACGCCGTCCACGTTGGGGTAGTCGTCCAGGCGGTTCTTGAAATGCTCGGCAATCATCCGCGCCACCGTGGCTGAGCAGTTCACGCTGGTGAGGATGCCGATGTAGTTACGGGTCGCGACGCGTCCGTCCTGGCGCTTGATGCCCATGAACGTCGCTTGGGGCTGTACATAGTTCGTGGGCTTCGCCAGAGCACAGAAGGCGTAGTCGCGCTGGAAGTCACCCATCGCGACGTTGTGTACGTGTACGTGATCGCCCGCCTTAATCGGCTGGGTGGCGAAGCCGATGATCTGGTTGTAGCGATGCACCGGCTTGCCTTGCGCGACGTCGCGCGTGGCGACCTTGTGTCCCGGCGGCACGCGGACTGCCGTGCGCACGTTTTCCTTGGTGAGCAAGGTGCCGGCGGGCAGTTCGACGCGCGCGATGACGACATCGTCCTGCGGGTGGAGGCGGATGGTCAGGTCGGCGGCTTGCAGCATGCAGCTTCCTTAAAAGAACTGGCCGGCAGGATAGCGATTGTAGTCCGCTCGAAGGACAGTTTCGCCACGCGCGAGAGCACGAAGAGCACCGTGCCCATCGGCGGATGCAAGAGGCCGATCATCAGGTTCAGCACCATCACCAGGCCGAAGTGCACTGTATCGATGCCGAGCTTCAGGCAGATCGGGATCAGGATTGGCACCAGCAGCGTGATGGCCGCGGTCGGCTCGAGGAAGCAGCCGACAAACAGCATCAGGATATTGGCGAGCAGCAGGAACACCCACGCCTCGTGGGTGAAGGCGAGCACCCACTCGGCCACCGCGTCGGTGACGTGCGCCACGGTCAGCAGCCAGCCGAAGATCGAGGCCGCCGCGACGATGAACAGCACCGCGGCGGTGGTCTCGATCGTGTCCATGGTGAGCTTAACCAGGTGGCGCCACTCGAGCGTGCGGTACCAGACGAGTCCGAGGAAGAGGGCCCAGAGCGAGGCGGCGATCGCGCCTTCGGTCGGCGTGAACACGCCCATCGTCATGCCGCCGATCAGCATCACCGGCGTGAGCAGCGCCATCACCGCCGAGAAGTCGAACAGCTTGTCCAGCACCAGCAGCACGGCGAACGCCATGATCACCGACCAGCCGCCGGGAATGCCGAAGCGCCAGAGGACCCAGGCGCCCGCCGGCACGCAGGCGACCGTGGCCACCTCGAGTGCTGCCTTGGCGAGCTTGCGCGCGGAGAAGGGCACGTCGCGGCCGAAATTGCGCGTGTGCGCGAAATACGCGACGGTGAGCATCATGGTGAGGCCCATGATGATTCCGGGGATCACCCCGGCGAGGAACAGCTGGCCGATCGAGACGCTCGCCATCATTCCGTAGATCACGAACGGCAGCGAAGGCGGGATGATCGGGCCGACGGTGGCGGAGGCCGCGGTCACGCCGACCGAGAATTCCTTCGAGTAGCCGTGATCGGTCATCGCCTTGATCTCGATCGTGCCGAGGCCCGCGGCATCGGCGATCGCGGTGCCCGACATGCCGGCGAAGATCATCGAGCCGACCACGTTGACGTGGCCGAGGCCGCCCTTCAGCCAGCCGACCAGCGCGAGCGCGAAGTTGTAGATGCGGTTGGTGATGCCCGCCGAGTTCATGAGATTCCCGGCCCAGATGAAGAACGGCACCGCGAGCAAGGGGAACGAGTCGATGCCGCCGTACATGCGGTGGATTACGACGAAGTCCGGGATGTTTCCCGTCGCCATCACGTAGATGAGCGAAGCCGTGGCCATCGCCATCGCGACCGGCAGCCCGCTCACCATCAGCGCGAGAAAACCGCCCAGCAGCGAGGAGCCCATCAGCCTTCGGGAAACTCGGGGCGCTCGAGCACGCTATAGCCTTGATGCCAGTGGCGCCATGCCACCTGCAGCGAGCGCAGGAACATGAGCAGGAAGCCGAACAGCATCGCGCTGAACACCCAGCCGACCGGCAGGTCGATCACCGCCATCGGCTGGTTGCCGATGCGCTGGAGCAGGAGCCACGTCAGCCAGCTCGCATAGCCGAGGAACACGCAGCGCACCCCGTCGACCAGCGTGGCGAGCACGCGCCCCATCGCGGCGGGCATCAGGCGGTAGAAGTAGTCGACCTGGATGTGATTGTTCCTGCGCACCGACATTGCGGCGCCGACGAACACCACCGCGACGAGAAAGTAGCGCGCGATCTCCTCGGTCCAGCCCGCGGGGTCGTCCATCACGTAGCGCGTGAACACCTGGTAGAACACGACCGCCGACATCACCCAGAAGAGCGCGAACGCTACCCAGTCCTCGAAGGCGAAATCCGCGCCTTCGTGCGCCTGCAGCACGTGATCGAAGTAAAGGCGCCAGTAGCCTCGCTCGAGCGGCGGTTTGGGTGCCTTCCATTTCTGCCTGCGCTCGGCCAGCAGCTTGTCGGATACCGCGAGCTGCAGGCGGCGCTTCGCGACGTCGAGCTCGATCATGTCGCCGTTTTCCACCAGTGCGAGCGTGCCGCCCGCCGCGGCCTCGGGTGAAGCGTGCAGCACCACGGTGCCGTACGCCGTGCCGCTCATGCGCGCATCCGAGATGCGCACCATGTCGGTGATGCCTTTCTTCAGCACCTTCGGCGGCAGCGGCATGTTGCCGACCTCCGCCATTCCCGGGTAGCCCTTGGGACCGCAGTTCTTCAGCACCATCACGCAGCTCTCGTCG
>VBCP01000097.1 GCA_005888925.1 Betaproteobacteria bacterium
CGTGCACGAAGGTCTCGACGCCGAACTCGTGCAGCTCGCGGATGATGTCGATGACCTTGGAGTTACGGATGTCGGGCACATCTTCCTTGAACGTCAAACCAAGCACATTGACCTTGGCGCCCTTGATGTTGCGCCCGGCATGGATCATCTGCTGCACGGTCTTGCGCGCGATGTGGCTGCCCATGCTGTCGTTGATGCGCCGCCCCGCGAGGATCACCTCGGGGTGGTAGCCCATCAGCTCGGCCTTGTGCGTGAGGTAGTACGGGTCGACGCCGATGCAGTGGCCGCCCACCAGCCCGGGCTTGAACGGCAGGAAGTTCCACTTGGTGCCCGCGGCCTTCAGCACCTCGTGGGTGTCGAGGCCCATGCGCTCGAAGATGATGGCGAGCTCGTTGACGAACGCGATGTTGAGGTCGCGCTGCGTGTTCTCGATGACCTTGGCCGCTTCCGCGACGCGGATGGACGAAGCGCGGTAGACGCCCGCCTTCACCACCGAGGCGTAGAGCTCGGCCACTTTTTCCAGCGTCGCCGCGTCGTCGCCGGAGACCACCTTCAGGATCTGCGTGAACGTGTGCTGCTTGTCGCCGGGGTTGATGCGCTCGGGCGAGTAGCCGACGTGCGGGATACACCGTGGACTCGTAGACGACGATGGCACCGGGCTTCATGTACCGCCCGACTGTTTCGCTCGCGGATTCCAGCGGTGACAAATCGGGCTGGCGCGCGGCGTTGATCGGCGTCGGCACCGCAACGATGATGAAATCGGCCTCGCCGAGCTCGGTGGCAAAGGACGTGGCGCGGAACTCGCGCGCTTCCAGGAGATCGGCGGTGCTCACCTCGCCCGTGGCATCGACGTGGTGGCGCAGGTTCTCGATGCGCTTCTTGGAGAGGTCGTAGCCGATGGTGGGGCGCTGGCGCCCGAACGCGACCGCCACGGGCAGGCCGACGTAGCCCAGGCCGACGATGGCCACCGTCGGCAGCGTTACCGCAGCGGTGTTCTTGACCTCGCTGCACTCGAGCACTTCAGGCATGCGCCACCTTTCGTTCATCCGCGACGACGAGATTGTCGGCGTACCACTCGATCGTCTTTTGCAGGCCTTCCATGATCCGAACCGTAGGGCGGTAGCCGAGCAGGCGCGCCGCCTTCGAGATGTCGGCGCGCGAGAACTGCAGGTCGCCGCGGCGCGGCTCCCGGTGCACCGCTCTCACTTGCCGCACGTTGGGAAAGCGCAGAGCAATGCCACTGCGGATCATCTCGTACAGCTCGGTGAGCGAAGTCTGGTCGCCAAGGGCGATGTTGTACGCCTGGCCGAGCGCGGCGGGGTCCTCGACCGTCGCCGCGAGCAGGTTCGCCTGCACCACGTTGTCGATGTGGCAGAAGTCGCGCGCCGCGCTGCCGTCGCCGTTGATGTAGGGCACCTGGCCGCGCAGCAGCGCGCCGATCCACGCCGGGATCACCGAGGCGTAGGCGCCGTTCGGGTCCTGGCGCGGGCCGAAGACGTTGAAGTAGCGCAGGCCGATGCTCTTGAACCCGTAGCAGACGTCGAACACGTCGGCGTAGAGCTCGTTCACCTGCTTGGTGAGCCCGTAGGGCGACACGGCGCGGCCGGTGATGGCCTCCACCTTCGGCAGTGCGGGATGGTCCCCATAGACGGCACTGGAGCTGGCGTAGACGAAGCGTTCGACGCCGGCGTCGCGCGCCGCCACCTGCATGTTGATGAAGCCGGCGACGTTCGACGCGCTGCTCGCGATCGGGTCGTCGATCGAGCGCGGCACGCTGCCGAGCGCGGCCTCGTGCAGCACGAGGTTCACGCCGTCGCAGGCGCGCCGGCACGCATCGAGCGAGCGGATGTCGCCCTCGATGAAGCGGATGCCCGGCGGCAGGTTCTCGCGCTTGCCGGTGGAGAAGTTGTCCAGGCCCACGACCGTCTGGCCGAGCTTGAGCAGCTGCTCGGCGAGGTGCGAGCCGATGAAGCCCGCCGCTCCGGTCACCAGCCAGGTCCGGCCGCGGCTCCTAATGCGCTGTTGCGCGGTTTCGTAGCTGTTCACTCTTGCTCCTGGTTGCCGCGAGCTCCACGAGGAGGCCCTCGTAGTGCTCGACCATCGCGCGCTCGGAGAAGCGGCTCGCCACCGTCGCGCGCGCGTTCTCGCCCATGCGGGTGCGCACCACCGGATCGGCGAGCACGGCGAGGCGGTCGACTAGCGTAGCGGTATCGCCCACCGGGAACAGCCAGCCGTCCTGGCCCGAGTGGATCATCTCGGCGGCACCGCCGACCTCGGGATGCACCACCGGGCGCCCGAGCGACATGGCCTCAATGGCGGCGAGCGAAAACGCTTCCGTGAAACTCGTGAGCGCGACGACATCGCATACCGACAGGAACGGCCGCACGTCCTCCTGCAGGCCGGAGATGACGACGCGGTTGGCGATTTGCAGCTTCCGCGCCATGGCTTCAACCGCGCCACGCTCGGGACCGTCGCCGATGAACAGCGCGCGCGCCGGCAATCCCTGCTTGCAGAGCTGCGCCACCGCCTGGACGAGCTGGGCGGGGTTCTTCTCGGGCCGCAGCACGGCCGAGAGGCCGATGACGTAGTCCTCCTCGGCGAAGCCGAGCAGGCGCCGCAGCGCCACCGCGTTCACCGGCTGCCAGTGCTCGAGGTCGACGCCGTTGTAGATCACCCGGTTGGTCCGGCCGAACAGGCCGCGCCGCAGCCAGTGGCGCCGCTGGCGCTCGCAGACGAACACGGCGCAGGCCGCGCTCCAGAAGAACGGCCGGTAGGCCGCCATCTGCAGCTGCTCCTTGAGCGTGCGGATGTAGGTCGAATGCAGCGTCACCACCAGCGGCACCCCGGGGTTGGCGAGCGCGGTGTACATCAGCGCATAGGGGTTGGTCGCGAGCACCGCCTGCGGCGCAAGGCGCGTGAGCAGCGCGTGCAGATGCGACAGCGCGCCGAGGTCGAAATAGCGCCTCGCATGCAGGCAGCGCACCGTCGCCGGCGGCGGCAGCCGCAGGCGCGAGAGCTGGCTCGGATCGTTCTTGATGTAGATCGCGTGGCACTCATGGCCGCGCTCGGCGAGCCGGTTGGCGAGCGTGATGGCCTGGCGCTCGGCGCCGCCGTGCACCAGCGAGCCGGTGACGAGCGCGATCCTCATGAGCGGTTGCGCCAGTTGGTGGCGCCATACACCGCAGCGAGGACCGCCGCGCCGATCGCGAGCCTTACGACAAGCGGCGCGCCGGCGAAGGCGTAATGCACCGTGAGCCAGGCGACGAACGTGGCAGCGCCGGTCCAGGCGAAATGGCGGCCGAGGCTCGCCCAGTGCTGCTGGCCGCGCACCGGCACTCCCGACACGGCGGCGATGCGCTGCAGGACGAGCACGCGATCGACATAGAGCGCGGTGACGCTGCCCGCGGCGGCGCCGGCGAGTCCCAGCTCGAGGCCGCCGAACCAGCTGAGCGGCACGGCCACGGCGAGCACCACCACGTTCATGCCGAGCGAGAACATGCCCTGGCGCAGGAGCTGCAGCACGCTCGAGAGCTCGACCACGAGCGCCACCATGCCGATGATGTAGACGCGCATCACCGGCGCCGCGTCGACATACGCGGCGGTGTAGACCACGCTCACCAGGTCCTCGGCGAAGGCGAAGACGAAGCCGAGCATCGGCAGGAGCAGCATCCCGACCATGGCGTTGGCGCGCGCGTTCATCTCCATCATGCTCTTGAGATCCCCGGCGGCTTCCATGCGGCTCATGCTCGGCATGAAGGCCTCGACCACCGAGGTGCGGAAGATGTTGACGAGCTGGCCGAGGATCGCGGCGATCGAGAAGGCGGCGAAGCTGTGCAGCGCGAAGAGCGTCGCCGCCACCCACTGGTCGGCCTGCGCGCGCA
>VBCP01000528.1 GCA_005888925.1 Betaproteobacteria bacterium
CTCCTCGAGCTTGTCGTTGAGGATCACGATCAGGGAATCGACATGCGGCGCCAAGGCTTCGAGTCCCTGCTCAGCGATCTTCATGCGCTTGGAGCCCTCGAAGGTGAACGGCTTGGTCACTACCGCCACCGTCAGGATGCCGAGCGAGCGCGCCACCTCGGCGATCACGGGCGCGGCGCCGGTGCCGGTGCCCCCGCCCATGCCCGCGGTGATGAAGACCATGTGCGCTCCGGCGACCGCTTCCTCGATGCGGTCGCGATCGGCGATCGCGACCGCGCGCGCCTCCTCGGGCTTGGCGCCCGCGCCCAGGCCGCTGGTGCCGAGCTGGATCTGATTGCCGGCCTTGTTGCGCGAGAGCACCTGCGCGTCGGTGTTGACCGCGATGAACTCCACGCCCTGCACGGTTTGCTCGATCATGTGGTTGACGGCGTTGCCGCCCGCGCCGCCGACGCCGATCACCTTGATCACCGGACCGGTGACCTGACTGTCTACGATTTCGAACATGTTGTTATCTCCTTGCCGTTGTTTTGACTTCTAAAAGTTGCGTTGAAACCACTCCCGCATGCGCCCCAGGACGGCACTCACCGAGCCGCTCTGGCGCGAAAGCTTTCCGTGATTGAGCTGTGCCGTCCCCTCGAGCAGCAGCCCCACCGCCGTGGCATAGCGCGGCGCGCGCACCACGTCGGCGAGGCCACCGGCGTAGCGCGGCACGCCGATGCGCACCGGCATGTGGAAGATCTCCTCGCCGAGCTCGACCATGCCGCGCATCACCGCCGAGCCGCCGGTGAGCACCACCCCGCTCGAGAGCAGCTCCTCGAAGCCCGACTCGCGCAGCACCTGTTGCACCAGCGAATAGAGTTCCTCGACCCGCGGCTCGATCACCTCGGCGAGCGTCTGGCGCGAAAGGGACCTCGCGCCGCGCTCGCCGATCCCGGGCACCTCGAGCATCTGGTTCGGATCGGCGAGCTGGCGCAGCGCCACGCCGTGACGGATCTTGAGAGTCTCGGCGTCCGCGGTCGGCGTGCGCAGCGCCATGGCGACATCGTTGGTGATCTGGTCGCCGGCGATCGGCACGACTGCCGTGTGGCGGATGGCGCCGTGCGTGAATACCGCGATGTCGGTCGTGCCGCCGCCGATGTCGAGCAGGCACACGCCGAGATCCTTCTCGTCCTCGGACAGCACGGCGCGCGACGACGCGAGCGGCTGCAGGACCAGGTCCTTCACTTCGATGCCGCAACGGCGCACGCACTTGATGATGTTCTGCGCCGCGGACACCGCGCCGGTCACGATGTGCACCTTCACCTCCAGGCGCACGCCCGACATGCCGATCGGCTCGCGCACGTCTTCCTGGCCGTCGATGATGAATTCCTGGCGCAGCACGTGCAGGATCTGCTGGTCGGTCGGAATGTTGACCGCGCGGGCGGTCTCGATCGCGCGGTCGACGTCGAGCACGCCGACCTCGCGGTCCTTCACCGCGACCATCCCCGTGGAATTGAAGCTCCTGATGTGGCTGCCGGCAATGCCGACGAAAGCCGCGCTGATCTTGCAGTCGGCCATCAGCTCGGCTTCCTCGAGCGCGCGCTGGATCGCGGCCACCGTCGCCTCGATGTTGACCACGACGCCCTTTTTCAAGCCTTTCGATTCGTGCGAGCCCATGCCCAGGATGTCGAGCGCCCCGTCGGGCCCGACCTCGGCCACCAGGCACGCCACCTTCGAGGTGCCGATGTCCAGCGCGACCACCAGGTTCTTGTTTTCCTTCGCCATCAGCCTTTCACTCGCACGGCGAAACCGTTGGGATAGCGCAGGTCGACGACCTGCGGCGTGCGGCGTCCTGCGTCCGTGACTCCCGCGTAAGCGTCGACGAACCGTTGGAGCCTTTGCTCCGCGAGGTCGGCATCGCGGCCGAGCGCGATCTGCAGGCCGCTCGCGAGCTTCAGCTGCCAGGCGTGACGCGGGCTCAGTGCGATGCGCTCGAGTGGACTGCCGAGCGGCGCGAGCAGTCTCGAAAAGCGCGCGTAGCGGCGTGTCACCTCGGCTTCGCTGCCCGGCGGCCCGATGAAGAGCGGCAGCGGCTCATCCGAAGTCGCGGCAAAGCGCTCGCCATGCGTGTTGACCAACGCGTCGGCGCCCCAGTGCGCGAGCGCGACATGCTCTTCGATCGTGACCTCGAGGCGGTCGGGCCACACGCGCCGCACCGCGGCCGCGCGCACCCAGGGCAAGCGCTCGAGCGCCGCGCGCAGCTCGTCGAGCGACACGGCGAAGAAATTGCCGGCGCCATGGCGCGCGAGCGCCGCTTCCACTTCCGCGTGGGGGGCCTGCTTGAGCGGCGTACGCAGCTCGACCATCCGTACGGGGAAGGGCGCCGCGCGCAGCAGCCAGTGAAGGCCGGTGAAGGCCAACGCGAGCGCCACCAGCCCGACGAGGAACCCTGCCGCGGCGTTCAGCAGTCGCGGGTTATCCCACATGGGCGCCTTCCAGGATCTTCACGCAGAGCTCCTCGTACGAGAGCCCCACCGCCCGCGCGGCCATGGGGACCAGCGAGTGGTCCGTCATACCGGGGGAGGTGTTCACTTCCAAGAGAAAGGGCCGGCCCTGCTTGTTCAGCATCAGGTCCACGCGCCCCCAGCCCTGGCAGCCGAGCGTGCGGAATGCCTTGAGGCACAGCGCCTGGATCTCGCTCTCTTTTCTCGCCGTGAGCCCGCTCGGGATGAGATAGCGCGTGTCGTCCGTTATGTATTTTGCGTCGTAGTCGTAAAAGTCACGCGGCGTCTCGAGCTTGATGATCGGCAGCACCTGCTCGCCGAGGATGCCGACGGTGAGCTCCGTGCCCTCGACGAATTTTTCGGCGATCACCATGCGGTCGTAGTTCGCCGCTAGCGCATAGGCCTCATCCAGCGCGCCGGCGCTGCGTACTTTCGACATGCCGATCGAGGAGCCTTCGCTCGCGGGTTTCACCATCAACGGCAGGCCGAGCCTCTTCGCCACGGCGCGAAGATCGGTGTCCTTGTCGAGCACCGCATAAGGCGGCGTCGGCAGGCCTTCGGCCTGCCAGATGCGCTTGGTGCGCAGCTTGTCCATCGCCAGCGCCGAGGCGAGCACCCCGCTGCCGGTATACGGGATGCCGAGCCACTCTAGGATGCCCTGCACCGTGCCGTCTTCGCCGAAGCGCCCATGCAGCGCGATGAACACCTGCTCGAAGCGCTCCTTCTCGAGCGCCGCGAAATCGCGTTCCTTCGGATCGAAGGCGTGCGCGTCGACG
>VBCP01000009.1 GCA_005888925.1 Betaproteobacteria bacterium
GTAATCAGCGGGGGAATTCGAGGCGGGGGCCTCGTTCGTGAAGGTCGAGCTGCACAACATCGTGGCCGAGTGTCCGTCGTGCCACGGTACCGATTTCGAGCCGCACGGCGTCAGAGGCGAGGCGATCGCGTCGCAGACGCCCATGGTGTGCGCGCGCTGCGGCGCGCACTCGAGCTACATCGCGCTCCTGATCCAGATCGGGGACAAGGCCATCGCGCGTTCGACGGAAACGCTCGAGCGCATCCGGGCGCAGCGCGCGAAACTCAAGAAGCCCGAGCCGCAAGGCAAATAGACCTTCGTGTACATTGCGCCTCGCTCATGAGCGCGGCGCCGCCGACTTCCTTCCCCGCCCTGCGCCAGCCGGTGTTCCGCGCCTATTTCGCGGGCGCGGCCTCGCTGATGATGGCCGACTCGATCGAGCACGTCATCAGCTACTGGATGATGTTCGAGAAGTTCCATTCGCCGGCGCTCGCGGGATTCGCCGTGATTTCGCACTGGGTGCCGTTCCTGCTCTTTTCCATCTGGTCGGGCGCGGCTGCCGACCGCTACGACCCGCGGCGCCTGATCCAGCTCGGCATGACGGTGTACATGGGCGTATCGATCGCCTGGGGCCTGCTCTTTCTCGCCGACGCGCTCGAGATGTGGCATGCGGCGGTGCTGCTCATCTTCCACGGCCTCGCCGGCGTGATCTGGGGACCCGCGGCGCAGCTCTACATCCACGAGATCGTCGATGAGGAACACCTGCACAGCGCGATCCGCCTCTCGGCGACCGCGCGCTGGCTCGGCCTCCTCATGGGTCCGGCGATTGGCGGGGTGATCCTGCTCGCGCTCGGTCCGGCGTGGGGCATTCTCTTCAACGCGCTGATCTACCTGCCCTTCATCGTCTGGCTGTGGAGAGCGCCTTACCGGCACAAGCACGCGCCGCCCGCGGTGCGCGCATTCGCCGATGTCGTCGCGACCTGGCGCGCTGTCAGGGACAACCGCGTGATCCTGTCGATGGTGATCCTGGTCGGCGGCGCCTCGCTCATCGTCGGCAACGCCTACCAGGCGCAGATGCCCGAGTTCGCCAACGACTTCGGCCACGGCGACGGCGGCTTCACTTACAGCGTGCTCTTCGCCGCCGACGCGGCGGGGGCGCTCACCGCCGGCGTGGTGCTCGAGAGTCAGGGCCTGTTGCGCGCCTCGCCGCGCAGCGCATTCCTGCTGGCACTGGGCTGGTGCATCGCGATGGGCGGCTTTGCCGCGACCGCGTCTTATCCGCTTGCCCTGGCGCTGCTTTTCGTCTGCGGCTTTCTCGAGCTCTCGTTCTACGCCA
>VBCP01000530.1 GCA_005888925.1 Betaproteobacteria bacterium
TGATCACGATGGCCGGGATGCAGGAAGCACGCGAGGTCGGCGGCGCGAATGCAGCGCCGCTGATGGCGGCGATGACCGCCGCGTTCGCGGCGGGACAGATCGCCGGTCCGCTCCTGGTGGCGGTCGTGCTGCACGCCGGCGGCGGGCTGACGAGCGCGCTTGCCATCGCCGCCGCGTCGCTCGTGCTCAGCGCGATCGCACTCGGTGCAAAGGAGAAGCCATGTCCCACGTAGAGCGCATGCCGCCGCTCGATCCCGCGGCGATGAACGAAGCGCAGCGCAAGAGCGCGCAGGCGCTCACTGCCGGCCCGCGCGGCGGGGTGAAAGGGCCGTTCATTGCACTCTTACGCAGCCCTGAGCTGATGGACCGGCTGCAGCAGGTAGGCGAGTACCTGCGCTTTCGCAGCTCGCTCGAGCCGCGCATCAGCGAGTTCCTGATGCTCATTGTGTCGCGCGTCTGGACGCAGCAGTTCGAATGGTCCGTGCACGTGCCGCTCGCACTGAAGGCCGGAGTGAAGCCGCAGACGGTTGAAACACTGGCGGCAGGCAGCCGGCCGGCCGCCATGGCAACGGACGAGGCCACGGCCTATGACTTCTGCGACGAGTTGCTGCGCACCAAGGGCGTGAGCGAGGCGACCTACCGCGCCGCGGTGGATCAGTTCGCCGAGGGCGGCGTCATCGACATGCTCGGCGTGATCGGCTACTTCACCACCGTGTCGATGGTGCTGAACGTGGCGCACACGCCGGCACCCAAGGACGCCCGCGCGGAGCCGCTCAGCCCGCTGCCGATGTAGCCGAGAGCTCGGCCGCCGAGAGGTTGTGGATGCGGCCGAAGCCGGCGACGAAGCGCGCGTCGCGCGGCGTGATTTTCCAGAAGGAGAAATCGGCGAGCTCGAAGTTGATGGCCTGCTCGGGAAAGCGCGCGAGCCAGGCCTCCTTGGGACCGCCGGAGATCTGCGCTGCCTCGCCGCGGATGCTGACGCGCATCAGCGTGAAGGGATCGGCGCGGCGGTCGTCGGTCTCGCTGATCGAGAGCGCCACGCGCGCATCGTGCTGCATGTCCTGGGTATGCCAGGCGAGCCTGCTGACGTGCACATAGAAGGCGGAGAAGTCGCGCTCCGGCAGGTAGAGCGTCATCGACACCATCGGCGCGCCGCCGCGCAAGGTGGCGAGATGCGCGATGCGCTCGCGGCGGATCAGGCTCGCAAGCCCGCGGCCGGTTTCATGATCCATGTAGTATTCTCGCGCGCTCATGCGTTACGAGCTTATGGTCGGCCTGCGCTACACGCGCGCGCGGCGCCGCAACCGCTTCATCAGCATCAATTCCCTGGTTTCGATGATCGGCATCGCGGTCGGCGTATGGGCGCTGATCGTGGTGCTCTCGGTGATGAACGGCTTCCAGAAGGAGGTGCGCGAGCGCATCCTGGGCGTCGCCTCGCACGTGCAGATCAGCGCGGTGGGCAATCGCCTTTCCGACTGGCAGTCGATCGCCAAGCTCGCCGTGCAGCATCCACGCGTGCTTGCCACGGCGCCCTTCGTGCAGGCGCAGGCGATGCTCGCCGCCGGGCAGGCGGTGCGCGGCGCGCTGGTACGCGGCATCCTGCCCGGCCAGGAGGAGAAGGTCGCCGACTTCGGTCAGTACATGAGGCTCGGCACGCTCGATGCGCTCAAGCCCGGCGGGTTCGGCGTGATCCTCGGCGCCGATCTCGCGCGAGCGCTGATGGTGCTGCCGGGCGACAAGGTGGCGCTGGTCGCACCGCAGGGGCTGGTCACGCCCGCAGGCGTGATTCCGCGGCTGAAGCAATTCACCGTGGTGGGGATTTTCGAGGCCGGCATCGCCGACGCCGATGCGGCGCTGGCGCTCGTGCATATGCAGGATGCGCAGACGCTCTACCAGCTCGGCGACAGCGTGAGCGGCGTGCGCCTCAAGCTCGACGATCTGTTCGCCGCGCGTACCGTGGCGCGCGAGCTGCTCGCGCAGCTGCCGCAGGACACCTACGCCCAGGACTGGACGCGCACCCACGCCAACTTCTTCCGCGCGGTCGAGATCGAGAAGCGCATGATGTTCATCATCCTCACGCTGATCGTGCTGGTCGCCGCGATCAACATCATCTCGACACTGGTGGTCGCGGTGAAGGACAAGCAGGCCGACATCGCCATCCTGCGCACGCTCGGCGCGCGGCCCGGGTCGGTGATGCAGATCTTCATCGTGCAGGGCATGATCATCGGCGTGATCGGGGTGCTCGTCGGGGTGCTTGCCGGCGTCGTCACCGCGCTCAACATCGACGTCATCGTGCCGGCGATCGAGTCGGTGCTCGGCTTCAAGTTCCTGTCGAAGGACGTGTACCTGATCCCGGAGCTGCCGTCGGACCTGCAGGCGGCCGACGTGCTCGCCATCACGTTGATGGCGTTCGCGCTCTCGTTCGTGGCCACGCTCTATCCGAGCTGGAGCGCCGCGCGGCTGAATCCGGCCGAAGCACTGCGCTATGAGTGAAAGGGAGCCGGTCATCTCGTGCCGCGGCCTGCACAAAACCTACCAGGGGCCGCAGCCGGTGCCGGTGCTGATGGGCGTGGACCTCGAGGTGCATCGCGCCGAGCGCATGGCGATCATGGGGCGCTCGGGCTCGGGCAAGTCGACGCTGCTGCACCTTCTCGGCGGGCTCGACACGCCGAGCGCGGGCACCGTGTTCGTGCAAGGCCGCGCCTTTAGCGAGATGAGCGAAGTCGAGCGCGGGCAGGCGCGCAACGCGACGCTCGGCTTCGTCTACCAGTTCCATCATCTGCTGCCGGAGTTCAGTGCCGAGGAGAACGTCGCCATGCCGCTCTTCATCCGCCGCATCGAACGGGCGGCGGCGCTCGCCAGGGCGAAGGCGGTGCTCGAAGAGGTCGGTCTGGGCGCGCGCCTGGATCATGTCCCGGGCGAGCTCTCGGGCGGCGAGCGTCAGCGCTGCGCCTTCGCGCGCGCCATGGTCACCGAGCCGGCGTGCGTGCTGGCCGACGAGCCCACTGGCAACCTCGATTCGCACACCGCAGAGGAAGTGTTCGAGGCGATGCTGCGGCTTTCGGCCTCGCACGGCACGGCGTTCATCATCGTCACGCACGACGCCGGCCTCGCGTCTAGGGCCGAGCGCGTCCTCCATCTGAGCGACGGCGTGCTGCACGCCGGCGCCACGCCCTAACGAAGTACGCCCGGCCGGCCGCCGGCGGGGCTCGCTGATGGATGCCTAGTGGAGTGTTTGCAATGCTTCCGATCGGAAGCATTCAGCTTTTTGCCGCAGTTCGCCTTTTTCGGGAAGTTTTCGCGATCCTGCCGATCGGAAGGATTCAGCGCTTGCGGCGTTCGCGGCGTGCGCGCCACGCCCTGACGACGTAGACGCGCCAGGCGAGCTCGGTCATGAAATAGCCGAGCACCGCGAGGGTGAGCGCGAGGGCGACGATGCCGATGCCCAGCGGCTTGCCGAGGCTCAGCATCCACTGCCAGAACGCAGAGAGCGACCAACCCCATTCGAAGGGCGCGATCTGCGCGTCGAGGCCGTGATAGCCGAGGATCGCGCTTCCGTAGGCGTAGGCGATCAGATACAGCGGCACGATCGTGAGCGGGTTGGTGTAGAAGGTGACGAACATCGCGACGGGAACGTTGCTGCGCAAGGGAATCGCCATCAGCAGCGCGACCAGCATCTGGAACGGCCCCGGAATCAGCCCGCAGAAGAGACCGATCGCCACCGCTTTCGGCACCGAGTGGCGGTTGAGATGCCAGAGATTCGGGTGACCGAGCCAGGGCCGGAACGGCGCGGCCCACGGCTTGGCCAGGACCTCGTCCGGGTCGGGCAGGTATTTGCGAAAGAACTTACGCGGCAACCAGTCGCTCGAGCTTCGCGCGCCCCGCGGGCGTGGTCATGACGATCAGCGTGCTGCCGGGCTTTGCCCGCAGCTCCGCGCCCGGATTGAATTCCCAGCGGCCGTCGCGGCGCACTGCAAGTACCACGTAATCGGTGTCCGGCGGCGCGAGCTCGGCGATCTTGCGCTCCTTGCCGGTCGGCGGCAGGCCGATCTCCTCGACGCGAAGGCCCTGGTCGCTCCGCAGCATCTCATCCAGAAGACTGACCACCGCGGGACGCAGCATGCTCGAGGCGATGCGCAAGGCGCCGGTGAAGTCCGGCGACACGATGTCGTCGGCGCCCACCTGGCGGATCTTGTCCACGAAGCGCACGTCGTGGCAGCGTGCCACCACCCGCGCGCCTGGGTTGAGCTGCTTCGCCGAGAGCGTGATCACGAGATTCTTGCTGTCGTCGCCCGTGACGGCGAAGACGCCCGCGGCGCGCTGCACGCCCGCAGCGCGCAGCAGCTCGTCGTCCGCGCCGTCGCCGTGCAGGTAGCGCTGCTTCGGATAGCTCTCCAGCATCGCCTCGAGCGAGGGCTGTGCCGGCTCGATCACGACGCACTCGCGCCCGGTGGCGACGAGCTCGCGCAGCACGTTGGTGCCGACGCGGCCGATGCCGCAGACGATGTAATGGCCGGCGAGCGTTTCGATTTCCCGCTGCATCCTGTGTCTCCTCAGCCCTTCATTAAGGTCGCTCTCCACGATGAAGGCCGTCATCTTGGAGGTCATGTAGAAGACGTTGGCGACGCCGAGAAAGCCGATCACCATGGTGAACACGCGCCCGCCGGGGCTGGCGGAGAGGTCGATCACCTCGCCGTAGCCGATCGTGGCGATGGTGATGAACGTCATGTAGGCGCAGTCGAGCAGCGTCGCCTTGCCGGCGCTCACCTCCCAGTAGCCGGCGGTGCCGACGAGCATGATGACCACGAAGGCGAGCATCGGGTAGCGGAAGGCGTGATAAGCGCGCTCGGCGGCCTCGCGGTAGGGATGCTCCACAGAAGCATCGTAAGCGCGTCAGCCGGGAGCCGGGAAGCGCGTTTCATAGGTCATGACCCTCGCAGCGCTCGCGTTCGCCGCTGGCGCCGCGCTGCTGCAGCTCCAGCCTGCGCTGCCGGCGCTCGGCTGGTCGCTCGTCATCCTGCCGTTCGCGGCCCTGGCGCTGCGCTATCGCGCGCTGCTCATTCCGGTTGCCGGCGCCGCCGGGTTCATGTGGGCGGCGAGCTGCGCGCAGTGGCGCATGGCCGACTGGCTGCAGCCCGAGCTCGAGGGGCGCGATCTCGCGGTGGTCGGCGTGGTCTCCAGCCTGCCCGCGATCGC
>VBCP01000531.1 GCA_005888925.1 Betaproteobacteria bacterium
TTCGCCCGATCATGGGAATCCCCTGGTTGTCACGAAGTTTCGGCCAGGCTGAATCCGGCGAAGCGGCCGGCTGCCAGGTGCTCCGCGAGCACCGCGTGGGAGTCGGTACAGCGCGCTTCGGCTACCGCCTCGTGCAGCGGGCGCCCGGCGAATAGCGCGGCGCTGAACCACCACGCGCCTTCGGTAAAGCGGCTCACCTCGACGCCGGTCTCTGCGCGGTGCACGAGAAGCCAGACCGGGCCGCTTGCGAGATCGATCGACGCGAGCGCGGCATCGTCCTCGTCCAGCACCGCGCGCCAGATGGCGTCGGCGGGATAGTCGGCGCGAACGAGGCCCACGCCAGGATGAGGCGCTAAGCGCACGCGCGCCTGCTCGTCTTCGGTGAGCGCGGCAAGGCGCGCGACATTCAGCGGCTCTGCATCCTCGGCGTGGAGCGCGCGGCTCACCGCCCATTCGAGGCGCGCGACGCCGGGCAGATAGCCGAGCGCGGCGACGGGCGGGAACCGCGCCAGAAATTCGGCGAAGCCCGCGCCGTACTCGTCGAGGTTCGCGCACTGCGGCGGCTGCTCCTCCATGAAAAGGCGCGCGGTGCCCTCGAAACACTCGGCTGCGACAAGCCGGTGCACGGCCGGATACGAGAGCCGCAGCGCGTTGGTGAGGACGCTCGCGAATGTATTGCGGTAAATGCCGAGACGCGCCGCCGGCTCGATGCCGTCGGCGACGACGTGGGCGCCCGCTTTGGCATCGTCGCGCGCGACGACGCTGCGGAGCACGGCGCGCTGGAGCTCAAGCAGCGATGGCGCAGGCGCGTTCACGGTCGGCTTCGTCGAGCACTGCGGCAGCACGCGCGGCTTCGTCAATCAGCACCTCGAGCGGCGGCACGTCGGTGTCCCATTCGACGAGGGTCGGCACAGGGCCGAAGCGCGCAAGCGCTTCCGCGTAGAGCTTCCAGACCTCTGGCGCGACGCGCGAGCCGTGATCGTCGATGCGCAAGATGTGCCCATCTTCGAGCTTCCTCACGGCGTGTCCGGCGAGATGGATCTCGCCGATCGCGGAAGGCGGCAGCGCCGCAAGATAAGCCGAGGCATCCCAGCCGTGATTGCAGGCGCTCACGTAGATATTGTTGACGTCGCACAGAATGCCGCAGCCGGTGCGCCCGGCGACGCGGGCGAGGAACTCCCACTCGGGAATCGTCGAATGCCGGAAGCGCAGGTAGGTGGACGGATTCTCGATGAGCAGGCGGCGCTTCAGATAGGCCTGCATTTGATCGACCTGCCGGCACACGATGGCGAGCGCCTCTTCCGTCATCGGCAGGGGAAGCAGGTCGGCGAGGTAGGTCCCGCCGACGACGCTCCACGACAGATGCTCGGAGACCAGCCCAGGCTCAAGCCGATCGACCGTGCGCCGCACGCGTTCCACGTGCGCGACGTCGAGCCCCTCGGCGCTGCCGAGCGACAGGCCCACGCCGTGCAGCGAAAGCGGATAATCCCTGCGGATCGCCTCGAGGCAGCGAAGCGGTGTTCCGCCGCCCATGTAGTTCTCGGTGTGCACCTCGAGCCACGCCACCGCGGGGCGCGTGTCAGCGACCGCCTGATGATGCGGAAAGCGCAGCCCGATCCCTGCCTTCGCGGGGATCGGGTGGTGCCCGATCTTCGGCACTCTCAGGCCGCCTTCAGCTTGCCGCCCTGGATCTTGGCGCAGTCGCCTGCTGGAAGCAGGACGAACGACTGGGAATCGCGCGCCTTCGTGGCCTGGCCCGCGCACGAGTGGGCGCCTTCCGCGCAGTCGTTTTTCGCGACGGCGTTGATGCCATAGCACTTCTGGAGCTTGTTCTTCTCCATCCTCGCCATGTTGTCCTTCACGACCTGCGGCATGTTGCTCATGTCCTTTCCTTGCGCGAGGGTCGGCGCGGCTTGCATTGCCAAGGCGAGGCCAACGGCGCTGGAGAGAGTCGAAGCAGCCAGTACGTATCGGTTCATGGTGGGATGTCTCCTTTCAGTTGAGATGTTGATGCCGGCAGCTCAAGAAAAACCACCCGGCAGGCATTAGACCGCGCGACGGCCGAAATCCTTACAAACATCGGCCGCGTGTAAGGATTGCGTCCCTTTTCAGGTCTAATCTCCGTGTCGATGCTTGGAGCAAGCAAAACGGCATTCGAAATCGCGGTCGCCGATTACCTCGACGACCTGTACCGCTACGCTTATTGGCTCTGCAGGGACCGCTGGCTGGCCGAAGACCTCGCCCAGGAGACTGTGCTGCGCGCCTGGCGCGGCTGGTCACGCCTGCGCGAAGCGCGCGCGGTGAAAGGCTGGCTGTTCACGATTCTTTATCGCGAGTTCGTGCGCAGCGCGGCGCGCAAGCGGATGGAGAGCGAGCCCGCCGAGGCGCTGCGCAGCGAGCCATACGGTCACGCGGATCCTGCGCTCGCGATCGACCTCGACCGCGCCTTGCGCGGACTCGGCGAAGACTCCCGCCACGCGATCCTGCTGCAGGTGCTCGGCGGGTTCAGCTGCGCCGAAATTGCGGCGGTGCTCGGAAGCTCCGAAGGCGCGGTGATGACTCGGCTCACGCGCGCCAGGCAGGCGCTGAGGCGCAGCCTCGAGCCCGGCGAAACGGACCGGGAAGCGAACGAAGCATGAACTGTCTCGAATTCAGGAGGATCGCGCTCGCCGATCCGCGCCGGCTCGAAGCCGAAGCGGCAGGGCACGCCGAGCGCTGCGCGGGGTGCAAGGACTTCCTGGTGCGCTCGCTCGAAGCCGAGGCGCGCCTCGCCAGCGCGCTGCGCGTCCCGGTACCGCGGGGGCTGCGTGCGCGGTTGCTGGACCGTAGCGCATTTCCCCGGCGTCCGCTGCGCCGGCTGGCGCTCGCCGCGGGCCTGGTGATCGCCGTGGCGATCACTCTTGTGATCGGCTGGCCGCGCAACGATCCGCTCGCCCTTGCCGGGATCGACTTTGTAATGTTCGAGGAGGCGCAGGCGATCGCCGATGCGAAGCCGACCGACGCAGCGGTGCTCGCGCGAGTGGCGCACCACATGGGCGTTTCGCTGCCAGAGCAGCTCGGCGAGGTGCGCTACGTCGGCACCTGCCCGTTCGCCGGCACGACCGCATACCACGTACTCGTCAAGTCGCCGCTCGGCAAGGTGACGCTGCTGCTCGTTCCCGAGCGGCCGCTCGCGTCGCGTGCCGTCGCTTCGGCGCATGGGCTGGAGGCTGCGATCGTCCCGGCCGTCGCCGGCAGCGTGGCGATCATCGGCGGTTCCGGGCGCAGCATCTCCCGCGTGGAGACGCTTCTTAAATCTTCATGAAGGCCCGGCTGCTGCCGGTCGTGTTGCTCGTTTGCTTCGCCGGGATGAGCGGCGCGCAGCCGGAATCCGACCGGCGCGAATGGCCGAAGACCGAGTTTGCGAGGCGCACTGTCGATCTCGCGGAGATCGAATCCGGCGGCCCGCCGAAGGACGGCATACCGGCGATCGACCGGCCGCGCTTTGTGGGCACGCGCGTCGCCCGCGCCTGGCTCAAAGCCAAGGAGCCGGTGATCGTCCTGCGCATGGGCCGCGACGCGCGCGCCTACCCGCTGCAGATCCTGATGTTCCACGAGATCGTGAACGACACCGTGGATGGCGTTCCCGTGGCGGTGACTTTCTGCCCGCTGTGCAACGCTTCGATCGTGTTCGACCGGCGCCTCGACAAGCGCGTGCTCGACTTCGGTACCACCGGCAGGCTGCGGCTCTCGGACCTCGTGATGTACGACCGGCAGACCGAGTCGTGGTGGCAGCAGTTCACCGGGAAGGGCATCGTCGGCCATTACGCAGGCGGCGAGCTTGCGCGCATTGTCTCGGAGATCGTTGCCTTCGAGGACTTCGAGGCGGCGCACCCGAGCGGGCTCGTGCTGTCGCGCGAAACCGGCTTTCGGCGCCCTTACGGGCACAACCCCTACGCCGGCTACGACCGCATCGACCAGAGCCCGTTTCTCTTGAACACGAAGGCCGATGCGCGCCTGCCGCCAATGGAGCGCGTGCTTTCGGTTTCGGTCGCCGGCGGGCACCGGCTTTATCCGCTCAGTCTGCTTGAACGCCACCCTGTCGCAAACAGCGAGGTCGGCGGCCTGCCCTACGTCGTTTTCGCCAAGCCGGGAATGGCTTCGCCGCTCGACAAGGCGCGTACCGGCGAGGGCCGGCCGATTGCCGCGGCGACGGCGTTCCAGCGCCGTCTCGAGGGCCGCGTGCTCGAGTTCGAGTTGCGCGACGGCCGCTATATCGACGCGCAGACCGGCTCGGAGTGGAACCTGCTCGGCGAAGCGCTCAACGGGCCGCTGAAAGGCAGGCGGCTTGCGCAGCTCGAAAGCGGCGTGCACTTCGCTTTCGCCTGGCTCGCCTTTAATCCCCAGAGCGAAATCGTGCGCTCGCTTCCGTGAAGCAGTACGCTTCAGGCCTCACCGCGCGCTGGCGCGGAAAATATAATTTCTCTCCAACGATCTAAATCAGGGAGGTGAACCATGGACGTTGCACTGAGAGTTCGATTACCCCTTTTACTGCTCAGAATCGGCGTCTTCCTCGTCATGTTCATGTGGACGCTGGATAAATTCGTGCATCCTGACCATGCCGCCGGCGTCTTCAAGAAGTTCTACCAGCTCGATCTCGGTGGACCCGTGGCCTTCTATGTCCTCGGTGCGATCGAGCTTGCGGTCCTGCTGCTATTTGTAACCGGACTCGCCAAGCGGTACAGCTATGGCGCAGTGCTTCTTCTGCACGCCGTCTCGACGTTCTCGTCCTATCGGCAATATCTGGGATTCGACAACCTGCTCTTCTTCGCCGCTTGGCCCATGCTTGCGGCATGCATCGCGCTCTACCTTTTGCGCGACCTGGACACGCTTCTCGCCTTCCCAGCCAGCGGGAAGTAGTGTCAGACGTTTTTTTTGAATGATGAGTATACGAATAGGGGTTGACATTGGCGGCACGAAGATCGAAGCGCTCGCGCTGGACCCGGCCGGGCGCGAGATCCTTCGCAGGAGGATTCCCACGCCGCGGGGGGACTACGCCGCGACGCTCGCCGCAGTTGCAGGTCTTGTAAGAGAGATGGGAGATGGAACCGTCGGCATCGGGATTCCAGGCGCGCTCTCGCGCGCGACGGGGCGAGTGAAGAACGCCAATTCGACCTGGCTGATCGGCCGGCCGCTCAAGCAGGACCTTGAAAGAGCCATCGGCCGCGAGGTGCGCCTCGAGAACGACGCCAACTGCTTCGCGCTTTCCGAGGCGGTCGACGGGGCGGGGCAGGGCGCGCGGGTGGTGTTCGGCGTGATCCTCGGCACCGGTGTCGGCGGCGGCATCGTGGTCGATGGCCGCGTGCTCACCGGGCCGAACGCGATCGCGGGGGAATGGGGACACAACCCGCTGCCGCTGCCGACTGATGCGGACCTGCCGCTGCCGCCCTGCTATTGCGGCCGCTTCGGCTGCATCGAGACCTACCTGTCGGGGCCAGGCCTCGCGCGCGACCATCAGCAGATCACGGGAGCGCGCCTCACGCCTGAGGAAATTGTTTCTCTCCAGGGAGAAAGCTTGAGGCGGTACGAGGAGCGCCTCGCGCGGGCCCTGGCTGCGGTCATCAACCTGCTCGACCCGGACGTCATCGTGCTCGGCGGGGGAATGTCCAACGTCGAGCGGCTGTACGGCGAAG
>VBCP01000093.1 GCA_005888925.1 Betaproteobacteria bacterium
TACAATCGCGGCGGGAGGGTTCATATGAGCGCGGTTCCCGACGAGACCATCGTCCTGCGGGACAAGTTCGTGCCGCACGGCAGGACGGTGCCGACCGAGAACGGCTGGACCTGGATCGCGGCCGCGTGGTCGATCTTCCGCCGGGCCGCCGGGATCTGGATCGGCATGGTGCTGACGCTGGCGGTCATCTACACCGTGCTCGCCGTGCTCCCGGTCATCGGCGCGATCGCGAGCTTCGTGGTCGGACCGGTGTTCACCGCCGGCCTCGTCCTCACGAGCCGCACCATCGACCAAGGCGGCGAGGTGCAGTTCAGCCAGCTCTTCGGCGGCTTCAAGTATCGCTTCGGCACCCTGCTGGTCGTCGGCCTGCTCTACCTCGCGGGCACGGCGGCGATCGTCTTCGTCGTGGTGCTCATGACCGGCGTCAGCCTGTTTGGACTACTCGATGCCACCTCGCCCGAAGCGGCCATGGCCCTGGGCGCAACCGTGCTCATCGCGCTGCTCCTGATCCTCGCGCTGATGCTGCCGCTCATCATGGCGATCTGGTTCGCGCCGCCGCTCGTCGTGTTCCACGAGCTCGGCGCGCTCGAGTCGATGAAGGCGAGCTTCGCGGGCTGCCTGCGCAACATGCTGCCGTTTTTGCTCTATGGCGTCGTGCTGCTGGTCGCCGCGGTCATCGCTTCGATCCCGCTGATGCTCGGCTGGCTGATCCTCGGCCCGGTGATGGCGGCCTCGATCTACACCGCCTACCGCAACATCTACTTCACCGAGTAGAAGAGCCGGCGGCCGCGCCACAGCCAGGCCAGGCCCGCGGCCTGCACCAGCCACAGCGCCCAGAGCGCGTAGAAGTAGCCCTTGGGATCGTAACCCACCGCAGTGGGCGCAAAGAGATTCAGCACGGCGCCCGTCGCCCATTGACCCAGGAAGGCGCCGAGGAAGGTGAAGCTGTTGAGTGTGGTGTTGACGCGCCCGGCCATCTCGCGCGGGTAGCGGCGCGTGGCGATGGAATGCGCGAGCGTCGCGCCGGTACCGAAGAATACAAACGCCGCCCATAGCAGCACCGCGCCGCTCGTCACCCCGAGCGCCAGCAACGCGAGCATCGCCAGCGCGCCGCCGACACCGCCGACGAAAAGCGGCAGCGGCGAGCGGCCGCGCCGCGCCGCCGCATCGGCCAGGCGGCCGAAGAAGAAATAGCCGGCGATCAGCGCGAGCGACACCCAGGCGAGCGCGCGCGCCGCGGCGGGCCGGTCGTAGCCGGCGACATCGCGCAGCCAGGCCGTCATCCACAGCGTGAAGAGCGAGATCACCGCGCATTGATTCGCGCCGATGGCGAGCGCCACGCGCCAGAACGCCCCGTCGCGCAGGATGCGCGCCAGTCCCGCGAGCTGCCCGGCGAGCGGCGCCGGCCGACCCTTGGCGGCGTGCTCCGGCACCCAGACGGCGAACAGCACGCTGAGCACGAGCACCGCCGCAGCCAGGGCGAGGAAAATCTGGCGCCAGTCGCGCGGTGCGCTCGGGCGGAAACCAGAGCACGAAGGCCTGGATGCTGCCCATCAGGCAGGCCGAGACGCCGAGGCCGATCAGCGCCCGGGCGAACACCAGCGCCTCGAACGATTGCGCCTGCGCGAACGCCACGCCGCCGCCAGCAGCGAGCACGAGCAATGCGCCGTTGACGCGGCGCGGACCGAAGCGGTCGAGCAGCAGGCCGAGCGGGATCTGGAACAGGCCGAAGGAGAAGAAGTACACGCCGGTGAGGAAACCAAGCTCGGTCGCGTTGAGGCCGAACTCCTGCGCGAGCGTCGGCCCGAGCACGGCGTTGACCGCGCGGAATACGTACGACAGGTAATAGCCGGCGAGAAACGGCAGAACGACCCGGAAAATTGGGGTCAGATCAACATTTCCTCTACTTCGGTGCTTCGAGGCCGCCGATCAGGAAGCGATTCCACGTCGGGCTGATGATGATCTCGTTCACGCACACGCGCGCCGGCAGGCCGGCGATGAAGGCGAGCGTGCGGCCGAGATCCTCGGGCTGCAGCATCTTCGCGCGCACCTGCGGCGAAGGCGGCACCGGCCGCTTCTCGAGGATCGGCGTCGCCGCCTCGCCCGGCAGCACCGAGGTCGCGCGGATGCCGTGGGTGCACTCCTCGATGTTGAGCTGCTCGCTCAGCGCGACCACCGCGCGCTTGGTCGCGCCGTAGCCCGGCCCGCCGAGCGCGTTGGCGTAGCGCCCGAACCAGGAGGAGACGTTGATGATCAGCCCGTCCTTGCGGCTGCGCATGCCGGGCAGCACCGCCTGGATGCAGTAGAACATCCCCGAGAGGTTGATGCGCACGATCTCGTCCCAGCCCTCGTTGGTGACGTCGCGGAAATTGCGCTTGGGCAGGTTGATGCCGGCGCTGTTCACCAGGACGTCGACCCGCCCGTGGCGCTTGTGGATCTCGGCGGCGGCCTTCGCCACCTGCGCCTTGTCGCCGACATCGCAGGCGACCGCGTCGGCTTTGACCTGCTTCAGCGCTTGCTTGAGCGTCGCTTCGCTGCGGCCCGAAATCACCACCTTGGCGCCGCTCTTCGCGAGCGCGGTCGCGGCGGCGAGGCCGATGCCCGAGCCGCCGCCGGTGACCCAGGCGACCTTGCCGCTCAGTTCACCTGCGGGCATATTGCTTGGTACCGAAGAGCACCTCGGCCTGCTCCTTGCTGAAGCCTGGCGTCTGCCGCCGGCGATCCGCCAGCACTTCCACCGCCTTCTTCACCGCCGGCCGCTCGGCGATGCGGTCGCGCCAGCGCTTCACCTGCGGGTAATCATCGATGTTCACGCCCTGGCGTTCCGGCGCGCGCAGCCACGGCATGGTCGCCATGTCGGCGATCGTGTACTCGTCGCAGGCGAGCCATTCGCTCGCTTTCAATTGCTTTTCCAAAACCCCGTAGAGGCGGTTGGCCTCGTTCTTGTAGCGGTTCATGGCGTACTCGATCTTCTCCGGCGCATAGCCGAGGAAGTGATGCGCCTGCCCGAGCATCGGCCCGACGTGGCCCATCTGCGTCATCACCCACTGCATCACCTGCCAGCGCTTGCGCAGATCCTTGGGCAGGAATTTCCCGGTCTTCGACGCCAGGTAGAAGAGCATCGCGCCGGACTCCGCGAGCGCGAACGGCTTGCCGTCGGGCCCCTGCTGGTCGACCATCGCCGGGATCTTGTTGTTCGGCGAGATGGCGAGGAACCCGGGCTTGAACTGGTCCCCGGCGCCGATATCGATCGGATGCACGCGGTACTCGAGCCCCGTCTCCTCGAGCATGATGTGGATCTTGTGCCCGTTGGGGGTGGGCCAGGTATAGAGGTCGATCATAGTTTCACCAGTTGTTTGCCGAAATTCTTGCCGTTGAGAAGATCCACCAGCCCGCGCGGCGCGTTCTCCAGCCCCTGCACCACCGACTCGCGGTATTTGAGCTTGCCCTCGGCGAAATAGCCGCCGAGCGCCTTCAGCGCCTCGCCGTAGCGGTCTTTCCAGTCGAACACGATCATGCCCTGCAGCTTCAAGCGATTGACGAGTACGGCGCGCAGATTTTTCACCCGGTAGGGTTCGGTGGCGTTGTAGTCCGAGATCGTGCCGCAGACGACGATGCGCCCGAATAGATTCATGCGCGTGAGCAGGAGATCGAAGATCTCGCCGCCGACGTTGTCGAAGTACACGTCGACGCCCTTGGGGCACGCCTCTTTCATCTGGTCGCGCAGCGCGCCGGCCTTGTAATCGAGGCACGCGTCGAAGCCGAGCTCATGCTTCACGTAGTCGCATTTCTCGCGGCCGCCCGCGATGCCGACCGCGCGGCAGCCCCACAGCTTCGCCAGCTGGCCGACCACACTACCCACGGCGCCCGAAGCGGCCGACACGACCACCGTCTCTCCAGCCTTCGGCTGGCCGAGTTCCTTCAAGCCGAAGTAGGCCGTCATGCCGGGCATGCCGACGACGCCGAGGTAGCAGCTGAGTGGCACGCGCGACTCGTCCACTTTGGTTACTTCCTTGGCAGAACCATAAAGCTGCCAGCCGAGCT
>VBCP01000532.1 GCA_005888925.1 Betaproteobacteria bacterium
TAGCGGGCTCTCAGGGTCGGGCAAGAGCATCGCGCTCAACGTCCTCGAGGACGGCGGCTACTACTGCGTCGACAACCTGCCGGCGAACCTGCTGATGGAAACGGTGGACTTCCTCGCCGAGGCCGGGCACGACCGCGCCGCCGTCAGCATCGATGCGCGCAGCGCCGCCCTGCCGACGCTGCCGCAGCACATCGAAGAGCTGCGCGCGCGCGGCGTCGACTGCCGCGTGCTGTATCTCGAGGCGAGCTCGAGCACGCTCCTGCGCCGCTTTTCCGAGACGCGCCGGCGCCATCCCCTCGCCGGCTCGGGCATGACGCTCGCCGAGGCGATCGAGCGCGAACGCCAGCTCCTCGCCGGCATCGCGCCGCTCGGCCAGCGCATCGACACGAGCGAGCTGCAGCCGCGCGTGCTGCAGAACTGGATCCGCGACCTCCTCGGCCTGGGCGCGGGCACGCTCACCCTGCTGTTCGAGTCCTTCTCCTACCGCGACGGCATCCCGCTCGACGCCGACTGGGTGCTCGACTGCCGCATGCTCGCCAACCCGCACTACGATCCGCAGCTGCGGCCCTTCACCGGCTGCGATGCGCCGGTGATCGAGTACCTCAAGCGCGATGCGCAGGTCGCGCGCTGGCTGGAGGACGTGCAGCGCCTCCTCAAGCATTGGCTGCCGGAGATCGTGCGCGAGAACCGCAGCCACGTCACGGTCGCCATCGGCTGCACCGGCGGGCGCCACCGCTCCGTGTACCTCGCGGAAGAACTCGCCAAGGCCTTCCGCGCCGACTGGCGTGTGCTGGTGCGCCATCGCGCGCTGGCGGACGAAAACCCGTAAAGGCAGGGACGGCGCCATAGACGAGCTGCCGCTCTTTCCGCTGCACACGGTGCTCTTCCCCGGCGGCCGGCTGCCGCTGCGCGTCTTCGAGCAGCGCTACATGGAGATGGCGAAAGCGTGCCTGCGCGACAAGTCGCCTTTCGGCGTGTGCTCTATCCGCGAGGGCGCCGAGGTTGGCGCGCCCGCCGTGCCGGCCGAGGTGGGCTGCACTGCGCTCATCGCGCAGTGGGACATGCCGCAGCTCGGCCTGCTCGAGATCGTCGCGCAGGGCGAGAGCCGCTTTCGCATCCTCGAGCGCCGCGTGGAGCGCAATGGCCTGCAGCGCGCCCGTGTGGAACTGCTGCCCGAGGACGAGGACGCCGCAGTGCCGGCAGATTGCGCGGCCTGCGTGCGCCTGCTCGAGCGGGTCATCGAGCAGCACGCTGGACTGCTGGCATTGCCGCACCGCCTGGAGTCGGCGTCCTGGGTAAGCGCGCGCCTCGCCGAGCTGCTGCCGCTACCGCTCGCGGCAAAGCAGGAGCTGTTGGAGCTGTCGGACGCCCCAGCCCGCCTCGAGCGCGTCAATGCGCTGCTTCGCGCAAGCGCGCGAGCAGAGTCTTGACCGGCGCGGGCAGCGCCGCAGCGCTCGCTTCTTCCAGCTTCAGCCATCGGCCCCGCGCTGCCCGGGTTTCAACGTCGCAGAGCAGCGGCCGAATGCGCAGCCTGAAGTGCGTGAAGCCATGCTCGATCGGCGCCAGCGCCTTCGCGCCGCGCGGGCGTTTGCCGGCGAGCTCCGGCGGGCACCACAGGCCGCCCCAAATGCCCGGCGCCGGCCGGCGCTCGACCAGCACCGCGCCGCGATGGCGCAGGATGAGCCAGGTCACCTGCTTCTCGGGCAATGCGCGCCGCACGCGCGGCACCGGCAGCTCCGCGATCCGCCTTTCCTTTTTCGCTCGGCACGAGCTCGCCAGCGGGCAGGCATGGCACAGCGGCGTGCGCCGCGTGCATACCGTCGCGCCAAGATCCATCAGCGCCTGCGTATAGCGCTCGACTTCCCGCTGGGGCAGCAGCCGCTCGGCCTGCGCCCAGAGGGATTTTTCATCGGCGAGACCAAAGGCGCGCGCCAGCACGCGCTTCACGTTGCCGTCGAGGATCGCCGCGCGCTCGCCATAGGCGAACACGGCGATCGCGGCCGCGGTGCTGCGCCCGACGCCGGGCAGCTCGGCGATCTTCTCCGCCGTGCGGGGAAAACCGTGCTGCGCGATCCGCCGCGCTGCGCGGTGCAGATTCCTGCCGCGCGCGTAATACCCCAGGCCGCTCCAGAGCTGCAGCACCTCGTCCTGCGTGGCGCGCGCTAGCGCGGTCACATCCGGGAAGCGCGCGACGAACCGGCGGTAGTACGCAATGACGGTCGACACCTGCGTCTGCTGCAGCATGACCTCCGACAGCCAGATGCGGTACGGATCGCGCGTGCCCTGCCAGGGCAGGTCATGGCGGCCGTGGCGCCGCTGCCAGCCGATGAGCTTCTCTGCGAAAGCCATGCGGTAACATTCTCGCAGACCCATGGCGGCATTCATCCTGCGGCGGCTCGGCCAGGCGATTCTCGTCATGCTGACGGTCGGCCTGATCGCCTTTGCCCTGTTTCGCTACGTCGGCGATCCGGTGATCTTCATGCTCGGCCAGGACGCGACGCCGGAGGATCGGGCGCGCGTCACGCAGCAGCTCGGGCTCGATCGGCCGTTCTACGTGCAGTACGCGGGCTTCGTCGAGCGCGCCCTGCATGGCGAGTTCGGCCTGAGCCTGCGCCAGGTGCGGCCGGTGTCGTCGCTGCTCGTCGAGCGGCTGCCGGCGACGCTCGAGCTGTCCTTCATGGCCGCGCTCTTCGCACTGGCGGCCGGCATCCCGATGGGCGTGTATACGGCGCTGCGGCGCGATTCCTGGTTCTCGCATTTCCTGCTCGCCGTGTCGCTGATCGGCGTGTCGCTGCCGACTTTCCTGATCGGCATCCTTCTCATCCTGGTTTTCTCCGTCCAGCTCGGCTGGCTGCCTTCCTTCGGCCGCGGCGACACGGTCACGGTCGGCTGGTGGAGCACGGGACTGCTCACGGCCTCCGGCCTCAAGGCGCTGATCCTGCCTTCGATCACGCTCGGCCTCTTTCAGATGACGCTGATCCAGCGCCTGGTGCGCTCGGAGATGCTCGAGGTGCTGCGCACCGAGCCGGGCAGCTCGGCGATCTTCTCCGCCGTGCGGGGAAAACCGTGCTGCGCGATCCGCCGCGCTGCGCGGTGCAGATTCCTGCCGCGCGCGTAATACCCCAGGCCGCTCCAGAGCTGCAGCACCTCGTCCTGCGTGGCGCGCGCTAGCGCGGTCACATCCGGGAAGCGCGCGACGAACCGGCGGTAGTACGCAATGACGGTCGACACCTGCGTCTGCTGCAGCATGACCTCCGACAGCCAGATGCGGTACGGATCGCGCGTGCCCTGCCAGGGCAGGTCATGGCGGCCGTGGCGCCGCTGCCAGCCGATGAGCTTCTCTGCGAAAGCCATGCGGTAACATTCTCGCAGACCCATGGCGGCATTCATCCTGCGGCGGCTCGGCCAGGCGATTCTCGTCATGCTGACGGTCGGCCTGATCGCCTTTGCCCTGTTTCGCTACGTCGGCGATCCGGTGATCTTCATGCTCGGCCAGGACGCGACGCCGGAGGATCGGGCGCGCGTCACGCAGCAGCTCGGGCTCGATCGGCCGTTCTACGTGCAGTACGCGGGCTTCGTCGAGCGCGCCCTGCATGGCGAGTTCGGCCTGAGCCTGCGCCAGGTGCGGCCGGTGTCGTCGCTGCTCGTCGAGCGGCTGCCGGCGACGCTCGAGCTGTCCTTCATGGCCGCGCTCTTCGCACTGGCGGCCGGCATCCCGATGGGCGTGTATACGGCGCTGCGGCGCGATTCCTGGTTCTCGCATTTCCTGCTCGCCGTGTCGCTGATCGGCGTGTCGCTGCCGACTTTCCTGATCGGCATCCTTCTCATCCTGGTTTTCTCCGTCCAGCTCGGCTGGCTGCCTTCCTTCGGCCGCGGCGACACGGTCACGGTCGGCTGGTGGAGCACGGGACTGCTCACGGCCTCCGGCCTCAAGGCGCTGATCCTGCCTTCGATCACGCTCGGCCTCTTTCAGATGACGCTGATCCAGCGCCTGGTGCGCTCGGAGATGCTCGAGGTGCTGCGCACCGACTACATCCGCTTCGCGCGCGCTCGGGGACTCACCGACCGCGCGGTGCACTTCGGCCACGCGCTCAAGAACACGCTGGTCCCGGTGATCACCATCACCGGGCTGCAGCTCGGTGCGATCATCGCCTTCGCCATCATCACCGAGACCGTGTTCCAGTGGCCCGGCATGGGGCTGCTCTTCATCCAGGCGGTGACCTTCGCCGACGTGCCGGTGATGGCGGCCTACCTCTGCCTGATCGGCCTGTTTTTCGTCATCATCAACCTCGCGGTCGATCTCCTCTACTATGCCGTCGACCCGCGCCTGAGGGTGCAAACCACATAGGCAGGGTCCAGACCACATGACCAGCCCCATCGACCGCATCCGCAGCTACCACGGCGAGCTCACCTCGGTGCGGCGCGACATCCACGCCCACCCGGAGCTCTCCTTCCAAGAGGACCGCACTTCGGCGCTCGTCGCCGACAAGCTCACTGCCTGGGGCATCGAGGTGCACCGCGGCCTCGCCAAGACCGGCATCGTGGGTGTCATTCCCGGCAAGAAAAAAGCGAGTGGCCGCGGTATCGGGCTGCGCGCCGACATGGACTGCCTGCCGATGCACGAGAAAAATAATTTCGATCACAGATCCAGGAACGAAGGGCGCATGCATGCCTGCGGCCATGACGGCCACACCACCATGCTGCTTGGCGCGGCGCGCTACCTCGCCGAGACGCGCAACTTCGACGGCACGGCCTACCTCATCTTCCAGCCCGCCGAAGAAGGCGGCGGCGGCGGCGAGGTGATGGTGAAGGAGGGACTCTTCGAGCGGTTCCCCGCCAACGAGGTCTACGCGCTGCATAACTGGCCCGGGCTGCCGCCGGGCAAGATGGCGGTGCGTGCCGGACCGGTGATGGCCGCGACCGACGAAGTGCAGATCACCGTGCACGGCCGCGGCGGGCACGGCGCCATGCCGCACCTCGCCGTCGATCCGGTGGTCGCGGCCGCGCACATCATCACGGCGCTGCAGAGCATCGCCAGCCGCAACGTGAGTCCCATCGAAGCCGTCGTCGTCAGCATCTGCTCGATGGCGACCAGCCAGGTCGGCGTGTTCAACGTGATCCCGGATCACGTCAAGCTCGTGGGCACGGTGCGCAGCTTCCAGCGCGAGACGCGCGAGCTCGCCGAGCGGCGCCTGAGAGAGATCGCGACCAAGACAGCGGAAGCGCTCGGCGCGAGCGCCGAGGTGACCTATGCGCGCGGCTATCCGGCCACTGTAAACAGCACACGCGAAGCCCAGTTCGCCGCCCAGGTGGGCAAGCGCCTGTTCGGCGTCGACAACGTCATCACCGAGCACGAGCCGACCATGGGCGGCGAGGATTTCTCATTCATGCTGCAGGCGCGGCCCGGCGCCTATGTCTTCCTCGGCCAGGGCGGCGCCGCAGGCGGCTGCCTGCTGCACAATCCGAACTACGATTTCAACGACGAGGTGATCCCGCTGGGCGCCGGCTACCTCGCCGCGCTGGTGGAAGAAGCCTTGCCGCTCAAATAAGGGGACCAACCATGCGAACTCTGCTGCTCATCCTGGCGCTCGTGGCAGTGCCCGTCCAGGCGGTGACTCTGCGCTGGGCCGCGCAGAACGACATCCTGACGCTCGATCCGCATTCGCAGAACCACGCCACCACCCACGCGATGATGCAGTACGCCTATGAAGGGCTCACGCGCTACACGAAGAACTACCAGATCGAGCCTTGCCTCGCGGTGAGCTGGGAGCAGCTCTCGGATACGCACTGGCGCTTCAAGCTTAGGCAGGGCGTGAAATTCCACGACGGTTCGCCCTTCACCGCCGACGACGTGGTGTTCTCCTTCGGCCGCATCAAGCAGCCGCAGGGCACCAACCAGGTGTACGTCACCGGCGTGAAGGAGGTGAAGAAGGTCGACGATTACACGGTCGATTTCATGCTGGAAGGGCCCACGCCCATCC
>VBCP01000535.1 GCA_005888925.1 Betaproteobacteria bacterium
CTACGGCCGCCTGTCGGCTGGGTCTAACATTCCGTCATGACCGACCTCGCCGACATCGTCAGCTCCGCTTTCTGGCGCGTGAATCCGCCCGACGCGGATCCCCAGGAGACGCGCGAATGGCTCGAGGCTTTCGACGCCCTGGTCCAGTCCGAGGGGCGCGAGCGCGCGACATTTCTGCTGCGCAGACTTCTCGAGCATGCCCGCGCGCGGCGCGTGCCGCTGCCGCCGGTGCTGAATACCCCTTACAAGAATTCGGTTGCGCTCGCCGAGCAGCCGCAGTTCCCGGGCAACCTCGAGCTCGAGAGCCGCATCTCGGCGATCGTGCGCTGGAATGCGCTCGCCATGGTGGTGCGCGCGAATCGCGCCCACGCCGAGCTCGGCGGCCATATCGCGAGCTACGCCTCGGCCGCCGATCTGTTCGAGGTCGGCTTCAATCATTTTTTCCGAGTTGAAGATCTGGTTTATTTCCAGCCGCACTCGGCGCCGGGCGTCTACGCGCGTGCCTTTCTCGAGGGACGCCTGCCCGAGGAGCGGCTTGCGCATTACCGCCAGGAAACCGCAGGCAAGGGGCTCACTTCGTACTGCCACCCGTACCTGATGCCCGAGTTCTGGCAGTTCCCGACCGGCTCGATGGGCCTCGGTCCGATCAATGCGATCTACCAGGCGCGCTTCATGCGCTATCTCTCGGACCGCGACATTCTCAAGACCGAGGGGCGCAAAGTCTGGGCGTTCGTCGGCGACGGCGAGATGGACGAGCCCGAATCGCTCGCCGGCCTTTCGCTCGCGACGCGCGAGGGACTCGACAACCTGATCTTCGTCGTCAACTGCAACCTGCAGCGGCTCGACGGCCCGGTGCGCGGCAACGGCTCGATCGTGCAGGAGCTCGAAGGCTTGTTCGCCGGCGCCGGCTGGAACGTGCTCAAGCTGCTGTGGGGCTCGGACTGGGACGCGCTTTTCGCGCGCGACCACGACGGCGTGCTGCTCAAGCGCCTGCACGAGACCGTCGACGGTGAGTTCCAGATGTACGCGGCGACCGACGGGCGCTTCAACCGCGAGCATTTCTTCAACAAGACCCCGGAGCTGCGCGAGCTCATCTCTGATATGAGCGACGCCGATATCGACCGCCTGCGCCGCGGCGGCCATGATCCGGTCAAGATCTACGCCGCCTATCGCGCGGCGCTCGAGCACAAGGGCCAGCCCACCGTGATCCTCGCGCAGACTAAGAAGGGCTACGGCATGGGGCACTGGGGCCAGGGCAAGATGGGCACGCACCAGCAGAAGAAGCTCGACGACGAGGCGCTGCGCGAGTTCCGCGATCGCTTCTCGGTCCCGCTTTCGGACGATGACGTGGCTCAGCTGCGCTTTCTGCATCCGGGGCCCGAGAGCGCCGAGCTGAAATACCTGCACGCACGCCGCCAGGCGCTCGGCGGCTACCTGCCGTCGCGCAAGGTGGCGGCGCAAAAGCTTGCCGTGCCTGCATTGAGCTCGAGCGAACGCAGCCAGTCGACCACCATGGCCTTCGTGCAGCTGCTCGCCCAGCTCATGAAGGACGAGGCCATCGGCAAGCGGGTGGTGCCGATCGTCGCCGACGAGGCACGCACCTTCGGCATGCAGACCTTGTTCCGCCAGTTCGGCATCTACTCCTCGGTCGGGCAGCTCTACGATCCGGAGGACCAGGACGAGCTCCTGTATTACCGCGAGGCGAAGGACGGGCAGATCCTGGAGGAGGGCATCACCGAGGCCGGCGCGCTTTCCTCGTGGCTCGCGGCGGCGACGGCGTACTCGGCGCACGGCACGGCCATGCTGCCGTTCTACATTTACTACTCGATGTTCGGCTTCCAGCGCGTCGGCGATCTGATCTGGGCGGCGGCCGACTCGCGCGCGCGCGGCTTCCTGATCGGCGGCACCGCAGGGCGCACCACGCTCGCCGGCGAAGGCCTGCAGCACCAGGACGGCTCCTCGCACCTGGCGGCGAGCACCATCCCCAATTGCTGCGCCTACGATCCGTGCTTCGGCTACGAGCTCGCGACCATCGTCGAGGACGGCGCGCGGCGCATGCTCGAAGCGCAGGAGGACGTGTTCTATTACGTGACCGTCGCCAACGAGAACTATCCGCACCCGGCCGTCCCGCAAGCTGCCACCGAAGGCATCCTGCGCGGCATGTACCGGCTGCGCGAAGGCTCGCAGCTGCAGCTCCTCGGCTCCGGACCGATTCTGCGCGAAGTGATCGCGGCCGCCGAGCTGCTGCGGAAGGACTGGAACATTTCCGCCGCGGTGTGGAGCGTCACGTCATTCACCGAGCTCGCGCGCGACGGCATGCGCGCGGAGCGCGAGCGGCGTTTCGGCCACAAGACGACGAGCTGGGTAGAGCAGTGCCTCGCGCCGACCAAAGGCCCGATCGTCGCGGCGAGCGACTACGTGCGCGCGGTGGCCGACCTTATCCGCCCCCATATAGGAGGGAACGGCGGCCGCGCCTACGTCGCGCTCGGCACCGACGGCTTCGGGCGCAGTGACACGCGCGCCGCGTTGCGTGCCTTCTTCGAGGTGGACGCGAGGCACGTCTGTATTGCAGCGCTCGCG
>VBCP01000533.1 GCA_005888925.1 Betaproteobacteria bacterium
GGCGTCAGCCAGCGGATGGCGGCCGCCTAGGCTTTCTGCTGCTGCAGCAGCCGGACGAGCGCGTCGACCGGTAGCGGTTTGCTGAAGAGATAGCCCTGCATCTGGTCGCAGCGCAGCAGCCGCAGCATCTTCGCCTGATCTTCCGCATCGACCCCTTCCGCAACCACCTTCAGGCGGAACGAATGGGCGAGCGTGATCATCGTCTGCACCAGGGTCGCGGTGTTCGGGTCCTCGAGCATCGTGATGATGAACGAACGGTCGATTTTCAGAGTCTCGACGGGCAGCCTGGCGAGATACGCCAGCGAGGAATACCCGGTGCCGAAGTCATCGATCGCCACGCTCACGCCGAGCTTGCGCACGTCGAGCAGCTTCTCGATGTTGACGTGGATGTTCTCCATGATCAGGCTCTCGGTGATCTCCAGGTCGATGCCTGCCGGGGAATCGCCCTCGGAGATTGCCTGCTGCACGACCTTCACGAAGTCGCGCTGCTTCAGCTGGATCGGCGAGACGTTCACCGCGACGCGCGGCGCCTTGAGCCCCGCGCCAACCCAGGCCTTGTGGTCGAGCGCCGCGCGCTTCAGCGCCCAGGCGCCGACCGGCAGGATCAGCCCGGTCTCCTCCATCAGCGGAATGAATTTCATCGGCGGCACGAGCCCCAGCTCGGGGCTTTGCCAGCGGATCAATCCCTCGACCCCGACAATGGCGCGCTGCTCGAGCTCCACCTTGGGCTGGTAATGCAGCACGAACTCGTCGTTGTCGAGCGCGCGCCGCAGCTTGTTCTCGAGCGTGAGCTTCTCCGCGACCCGTGCCGTCATCGCCTGTTCGTAGAACACGTAGCGCTCGCCCGTCGCCTTGGCCTTCTTCAGCGCCGCTTCCGCGTTCCTGAAGAGCAGGTCCGCCTCGGCGCCGTCCCCGGGATACACGGCGATTCCCACGCGGGCGGAGAGGTGAAGCTCGCGGTCGTCGACCCGGAAGGGCTCGCCGAAGATTTCAGCCAGCCGTTTTTCGATGAACCGCGCGAACTCGTCGGCCTGCATGTCGGGAACGAGCTTTGCGAACTGGTCGGCGCCCGTCCGCGCGACGCGAGCGAGGCTTGCCCCGAAATGCGTCATGCGCTCGCCGACCTGCTTCAGAATCGCGTCGCCTGCCGTCCGGCCAAGCGAGTCGTTGATGGACTTGAAGCGCTCGATGTCGAACAGAGCCAGGCCGAGACTGCGCCGCTCCTGCGCCGCATTGAGCAGCGATTGCTCGAGGCGCTCATGGAACAGCGTGCGGTTCGCGAGGCCCGTCAGCGAATCGTAATAGGACAGATAGTCGAGCTTTTCCTGCTTCTGGATGTGATCGAGCGCAAACGATATGTCGCCCGCCAGCTCGAGGAGGAGTTTCATCTCCTCGTCGTCAAAAAATCCCACCTCGCCGGCATAGAGCGCGAGCACGCCGACGGCTTCCTGTTCCACCAGCAGGGGCAGCATGACCAGCGACCGGAAGCCGCGCGCCGCAGCCTCGTCCTTCAGCGCGATGCGCGGATCCTGGGTCATGTCGGCGACCGAGATCGCCTGACGTTCTCGGATGGCTATTCCAGCCAGACCCTTTCCCTCGGGACCGGTGTCGTTCACTCCCACGGGCATCAATCGGATGTAGTCCTCTCCAGTGCCGTGCCAGGCGACCGGCGTCACCTGCATCGCCTGGGGGTCGACGAGGCCGAGCCAGGCCATGCGGAATCCGCCCGCCTCGACCGCGATGCGGCACGCCTCCTTGACGAGCTCGCGACGATCCTGCGCGCGCACGAGGAGCGCGTTGATTCCGGATAGCACGGCGTAGACGCGAGTCAAGCGCGCGACCTTTTCTTCCTTCTCGATGTGATCGAGTGCGAATCCGATGTTGCCCGCGAGCTCCTTGAGGAGCTTCATTTCCTCGTCGTCGAAGAACCCCGCCTCTCCGGAGTGCAGGACCAGGCTGCCCACCACCTTGCCCGCCTCCCACAACGGCAGGGCGGCCGTCGAATGGATGCCGAGTTCGGCCAGCTCCCTTTTGAAGCGGACCTGGACATCGCCCTGCGCATCGTTCACGACCTGCTCGCGCTGCTCGCGCACGCACGTGGCAGCCAGGCCATGGCCTTCGGGCGCATCGTCTGAAAGCACGAGGCGTCCCTGGATGAGGCCCAGGAAATCTTCTCCGGCGCCCGCCGAGGCAACCACGTTGAGGCGCATCGCCTGCTCGTCTGCGATGCACAGCCAGGCGAACCGAAACTTCCCCGTCTCGACTGCGACCCGACAGGCTTCCTGGAACAGCTCCCGCCGATCACGAATGCGCACGATGGCTGCGTTGATGCCGCTCAGCACAGCGTTGACGCGCGTGAATCGCTCGAGTTTCTCCTCCTTGCCGATGTGATCGAGGGCAAAAGAAAGATCGCTCGAGAGTTCGAGCAGCAGCTGCATCTCTTCTTCGTCGAAGAAACCCACTTCATCGCCGTACAAGGTGAGCACGCCGACGATCTCTCCTGCGACCAGGAGCGGCAGCGCGACGACGCTGCGAAGTCCGGGATGTCGCGCTTGCCTGGGCAGCAGGATCCGCGGGTCGTTTTCCATGTCCTGGGCGACCATCGCCCTGCCCTCCACCACCGCGCGCCCGACGAGGCCGTAACTGCCTGCCGCGGCCGGGTCGATGCTCAGGGGGATCGCTTCGAGGTTAGGGTTCTCGCCGCTCTCGGCGACGGGCCTGATCCGCTGCGCTGCCCGATCGACGAGGCCGATCCAGGCCCGCGGGAATCGCCCGATCTCCAGTGCGATGCGACAGGCTTCGCGAAACAGCTCGTCCCTGTCGTGCGCCCGGACGATGAGCGCGTTGATGCCGCTCAAGACGGCGTACACGCGATTGAGTCGCTCGATCCTTTCCTCGGCCTCCCTCTGCTCCGTCACGTCCTGGATCGTGGTGAACCAGCGCTCCACTTCGGCGCCGCGCTCCGCGCGCAGCGGATCCATCGTGTGCCTCACCGAAATCCATGCGCCATCCGCCCGCCGCAGCCGGTACTTGACCTTCGCGCGCGCGCGTGTCCTGCCGGCCTCGACGGCCCTTTCGCGAAGCAGCGCGCGGTCTTCCGGATGCACGAGATCGAGCCACACGCGCGTGGTCGTAGGCACTTCGTCGGGCGGAACGCCGATCAGCTCCGGGAGCGTCTCGGACCAGCTCTCGAACGAGCCATCCCGCGCCGTGATCACGCTCGCAAGTTTTGCCATGCGCTGAGCGCGACGCAGCCCCGCCTCGCTTTCGTGCAAGGCTTGCTGCTTGGCGATCCTCTCCCGGATGTCCCGCGATATTGCCGCGATGAGCCAGCGATCACCGGAGCGCAGGACGTGCCGCGTGGATTCGAACGGCAGGTGCGAGCCGTCCTTGCAGCGGTAGTAGCTTTCCATGCCGCTGGGAAGCGAAGGATTGGCGATGAGCTCGTCATATTTCCTTTCGAGCTCGTCGCGGCTCACCGGCAGGGTGTCCTGGGGACCCATGCGCAGCAGCTCTTCCCGCGTGTATCCGAGCAGCCTGCAGGCGGTGTCATTGACGTCGACCATGCGCATCGTCGCGCGGTCGATGATGAGGACCATGTCCGCCGAGTTGTCGAGCGCGATGCGAAAGCGCCGCAGCTCCTCCTCGCCGCGCTTGCGCCGGGTAATGTCCTCCGCCATGCCGATATGGCTGATCCCGCGGCCCTGCTCGTCGATCCGGCGCCCGCTGAGCGAGACCGAGATGAGGCTGCCGTCGCGGCGACGCCACTGCGTCTCGAAGTTCTCCACTACGCCTTGCGCAAGAAGGAGTTCGCGGAAACGCCTGCGGGCGCCCGGCTCGGCGTAGATTTCGCGCGCGACGCTGCCAATACCGGCCATCATGGCCTGCGGCGATTCGAAACCCAGCATGCGGGCAAGCGCCGGGTTGGCGGACGCCACCCGTCCCTCCGCGTTCACCGCGAAAATTCCGACCACCGAATTCTCGAAGATCATTCGGTAGCTTTCCTCAGCGCTGCGCACCTCCGCGGTCCGCTCGCGAACGCGTTGCTCCAACTCCTCGTTCAGATTCTTCAACGCGGCTTCCGCCTTCTTGCGCTCGGTGATGTCGCGAAGGATCGCTGTGAAATAGAGGTCCTTGCCAGTCGCCCAGTTGGCGACGGATATTTCCATGGGAAATTCCTGTCCGTCTTTTTTTCTGGCGACCAGCTCGAGCGTCTTGCCGATGATTCTTGGCTTACCGGTAGCGATGAATCGCCGGAAGCCGCCTTGGTGCGCTTCATGGAACCGATCAGGCATGAGCAGAGTCAGCGACTGACCAAGGATTTCGTCTGCGCTGTACCCGAATATGCGCTCGGCCGCCTGATTGAAATAAACCATCTTCCCCCGGGCGTCCGCGGAAATGATGGCGTCGCTCGCCGTCTCCGATACGGCGCGATAGCGTCCCTCGGCGTCGACCAGCTGGGTGGCAAGCGGCCTGACTCGTGCGCGAAGGAGCAGCGTCCCCGCACAGACGAGGGCAACCAGCAAGACTGCGGCGAGCTCCAGCTGCTCGCGGATCGGACCGAAGACCTCGGCGGCATCGACCTTCACCACCATGCCCAGGCCCAGGTCGCCCACCGGACCGTATGCAGCAACCACGTTCTGCGCGCGGTAATCGCGGGTGACGATGGTGCCGGTTTGGCCAAGCAATGCGCGGGACGCCGGAAGCAAGTCGCCCGCAACATTGATCAGCGGGGTCGAAAACGCCGCGGGATTGAGCCGCTGCGGAAAGCACTTGAGCTCGTTTGCGCTCCGGACGCAGATCCCCGTATCCCATGTTTCGCCGCTTCCCGATGGCTCCTGCACGAGGCGCGTCAGGACCGCGAGCGGTTGCTCGGTGAGAACGCTGCCGACCTCGCCTGCGGCATCGCGCATCGGGATCCGGTGACGCAGCAGGAAACCGCCGTTCCACAGCAGTTCCGCCTTGTCGGGTGTCGCGAGCGTGACCGACATTGCGACGGTTTGCACAAGCGAGCCGCCGCTCGCGACCACTTTGCCATCGACGTCGGAGTAGGCGATGCCGCTGAAACC
>VBCP01000534.1:0-3288 GCA_005888925.1 Betaproteobacteria bacterium
GTATTGGCTACGACGACGTCTCCCTCTCTAAGAGCGGCAACGATCTCGTAGTCAACGCGGGAGTTAACGATCACGTCGTGCTGAAAGACTGGTATGCGGGCAAGGACGACGTGGTGAACCTGCAAGTCATCCTGGACGCCACGGCTGCGTTCGACGCCAATTCCGCCGATCCGCTTTACAACAGAAAGGTGCAGGCGTTCGATTTCCGCGGCCTAGCCAACCAGGTCGTTCAAGCCCTCGCGCAAAGTCCCGGCCTCACCAGCTGGGCGCTGACCAACGCGCTGCTGCAATTCCATCTGTCCGGATCCGACGATGCGGCGCTCGGGGGCGACCTTGCCTATTGGTATGGGAAGAACGGCGCGCTCACGGATATCAGTCTGCAGGCCGCACAGCAGGTAATCGGCGCGCCGGGCTTCGGCTCGGAAGCACAAACGCTGCGGTCGTTCTCCGGATTGCAGGATGGGCTCGTAAAATTGGGCTGAGAAAGAAAAACCTCGCCATGTTGAACGCCGACCCGGCCGATTTCTCGCCGCCGCTGCTGCGTATCCAGCAGAAACCGCCGCCGCCGCTCGCAGGCTGGATGCTGCGGCTGCTGATTGCGCTGCTTGCGGGACTGGCGCTCTGGGCGGTCTTCGGGCAACTCGACATCGTTGCGGTGGCGGACGGCAAGCTCGTGCCGTCGAGCTATCTCAAGATCGTGCAGCCGGCGGAGCAGGGCATCGTGAAGGAAATCCTGGTGAAAGAGGGCGATAGGGTCGAGGCGGGCAAGGTGCTGATCCGCATGGACGCGGCGCTTACCGAGGCTGACGTCAAGGCGATCCAGTCGGAGTATGACAACAAGCGCTTGGCGCTGCGACGCATTGACGCGCAGCTGAGCGGCAAGCCTCTCTCGCGTGAGCGTGGCGATCCGGCGGAACTTTACGCACAGTTGAGCGCACAGCACGCGGCCAACGTGCGCGCCTACGAGAACGCACTCGCCCAGGAGAAGGCGTTGCTCGACAAGGCGCGGCACGATCTCACGGCGGCGCAAGCCACGAAGGCGAAGCTCGAGCAGGTGCTGCCGCATTACGTGGAGCAAGAGAAGGCGTTCGAGAAGCTGACTAAGGATGGCTTCGCCGGACGCATCATGTACACCGACAAGCAGCGTGAGCGGATCGAGAAGGAGCAGGACCTGCGCACGCAGGAAGCGACGATCCGTGGCGCTCAGTCGCTGATCGACCAGTCGGAACAGAAGATCGGCCAGATCACCGCGGACTACCGCCGCCAGTTGCAGACCGAGCGCAACGACGTCGCCGCGCAGTTCGAGCGCACGGCGCAGGAGCTCGCGAAATTGTCACATCGCCATGAGCTGCTCGAGCTGCGTGCGCCACAGGCAGGCATCGTCAAGGACCTTGCTACCCACACCGCGGGCACGGTCGCGGCGCCGGGAACGATCCTCATGACGCTGGTCCCGGAAGGCGACAAGCTCGTCGCCGAGGTGTGGGTGTCGAACCAGGACGTCGGCTTCGTGCGGCCGGGGCAGGAAGCGAAGCTGAAGCTGACCGCCTTTCAGTTCCAGAAGTACGGCCTCGTGCAAGGCAAGGTGCTGCACGTCAATGCCGACGCCACGGAAGCGCCTTCGCCGAACACGCGCTCTGATGCGCTCACCGGCCGCGACCGCCCGATGGGACCCCTCGCCTTCCGTGCGCTCGTCGAGCTGGCGAGCCAGGATCTTTTAGCCGACGGCCAGCGCTACGTGCTGCAGCCCGGGATGCAGGTAGCCGGCGAGATCCATCTGGGCACGCGCACTATCCTTGAATATCTCCTCTCGCCTGTGCAGAAGGCGTTCCATGAGGCTGCGCGCGAGCGCTGAGGGTTCGTCGAGGTTTTTTGGCGATCGTTGCGAAAGTCGATGCACGTCCGGGCGGATACTTAGGTATCTAAGGAAGCCTTTGCCGAGCAGGGGCGGTGGGAAATCCCGTTTGCCACTATTGGTTTAGCCCAGCATGTCGGCCCAGATATTGCGCGCCCAGCTCCAGCCGTACTGACCCTCGAGCTCGCTGCGCGCGGCGGAGACGCCGCCGGCGCCTTTCACCGGGATGATGGTGTTCTGCCCCGCGTCGTACTGGTGGACCGAGGCGACGTGGATCACTTCCTTGTCGGAGACGAAGCTGTAGCAGGTGTTGCTCATCACCGGGTTCGGGTTGGGCTCGCGCCCGTTCAGGAGCTCGACCAGCGCGGCGGCGCAGACCTTGGCCTGCGAGTTCGCCATGTGGCCGGACTTCGGCATGCCGGTGGCGGAGAGGGTCGCGTCGCCGAGCACATGGATGCCCTTCACCTCCTTCGATTCCATGGTGCGCCAGTCGACGTCGCACCAGCGGTTGTTGTGGGTGATGAGGCCCGCCTTGACGGCGATGTCGGCGGCGCGCTGCGGCGGCACGACGTTCAGCACGTCGCCCTTCACCGTGTCGAACTCGGTGCGCGCCGTCATCGCGTTGGCATCGACTGCGACCACCTTGGCGTTGGGCCGGTATTCGACGATGCCCTTGTAGAGCTCCTCCCAGGCGCGCTTGAAGAGCGGCCCCTTCGAGGTGACGTCGGGATTCGCGTCGAGCACCAGCACCTTGGAGCGCGGCTTCGACTGCTTGAAGTAGTGCGCGACCTGGCAGGTGCGCTCGTACGGCCCGGGCGGGCAGCGGTACGGCGCCGGCGGCACGGAGAGCACGTAGACGCCGCCGTCGGGCATCGCCTCGAGCTGGCGGCGCAGCTCCACCGTCTGCGGCCCGGCCTTCCACGCGTGCAGGATGCGCTCTTGGCCGGCGTAGCCCTGGACCTCGTCGAACAGGAAGTCGACCCCCGGCGAGAGCACGAGGCGATCGTAGGTGAGCGCGCTGCCGCGGCCGAATGTGACGATCTTCTTCGCGCTGTCGACGGCGACTGCTTCGCCGTTCAGCACGTACACGCCGTGCTTGCGCAGGCCCTCGTAGCCGAGCGTGATGTCGCGCATCGTGCGGTTGCCGCCGAGCACCAGGTTCGAGATCGGGCAGGAGACGAACTCGCTCGCGCGGTCGACCAGCACGACGTCGATGCCGGGATCCCACAGCCGCACGTACTTCGCCGCGGTGGCGCCGCCGTAGCCGGCGCCGATCACGAGCACGCGCGCCTTGGTCGGCGCGGGCGCGCTGGCGCAGCCGGCGACCGAGAGCGCCGCGCCCAGCTTGAGGAATTCGCGGCGCCTCATTTCGGCCTCCGCGCGAAGTAGTCGGCGATCAAGTCGATCTGCTGGTCGCTGTAGCCCTTGGCGATCTG
>VBCP01000534.1:3298-9139 GCA_005888925.1 Betaproteobacteria bacterium
GCGACGATGTGATCCTTCGGCAGGCCGGCGAGGCCGATGACTTCCTTGGTGACGCTGCGGCCGTCGGTGCCATGGCAGCTGGCACAGGTGGCCGCCAGGCTGCGCGCGGCCGGGCTGTCCTGCGCAACGGCGGCGAGCGGCGCCGCGGCGAACGCGGCGGCGATGAGTAGTCTGTTCATGGGTTCTCCCCGCGCGGGAGGTTACGCCCGGGTCCCGAAAAAGCAAAGGCCGCTAGTTAGGACCGAAGGACCCCTTTGCCGCCCGCCGACGCCTTAGCGTCCGTCGAAAATACGAGGCCGCCGCGAATACTTTTGTACAAATGGACCCCTTTGCCGACCACGGGGTAAACGTGCGGCGAAAGGGCGAGGCCGCTGCGAATTGCACCCCGCCAAAAACAAAGGCCGCTCGTGGCGGCCTTTGAGGTGCCCTCAAAACACGGATCAGGCGACGGGCGCCGTCTCCTCCTCGAAGGTGAGCTTGATCTTTTCGTCCTCGCCGATGTCGATCGCCACCTTGCCGCCGTGCTGCAGGCGGCCGAACAGCAGCTCGTCGGCGAGCGCGCGGCGGATCGTGTCCTGGATGAGGCGCGCCATCGGGCGCGCGCCCATCAGCGGGTCGAAGCCCTTCTTCGCGAGGTGCGCCTTGAGCGCGTCGGTGAAGCTCGCCTCGACCTTCTTCTCGGCGAGCTGCTCGTCGAGCTGCATCAGGAACTTCTCGACCACCAGCATGATGGTCTTCTCGTCGAGCGCGCCGAACGAGATCACGGCGTCGAGCCGGTTCCTGAACTCCGGCGTGAACATGCGCTTGATCGCTTCCATCTCGTCGCCCATCTTGGCCGAGGGCGTGAAGCCCATCTGGGTGCGCGCGAGCGACTCGGCGCCGGCGTTGGTCGTCATGACGATGCAGACGTTGCGGAAGTCCGCCTTGCGGCCGTTGTTGTCGGTCAGCGTGCCGTGGTCCATCACCTGCAGGAGCACGTTGAAGATGTCCGGGTGCGCCTTCTCGATCTCGTCGAGCAGCAGCACCGAGTAGGGCTTCTTGGTGATCTGCTCGGTGAGCAGGCCCCCCTGCTCGAAGCCGACGTATCCCGGCGGCGCGCCGATCAGGCGGGAGACCGCGTGGCGCTCCATGTACTCCGACATGTCGAACCTGATCAGCTCGATGCCCATGCAATACGCGAGCTGGCGCGCGACCTCGGTCTTGCCGACGCCGGTGGGCCCCGAGAAGAGGAAGTTGCCGATCGGCTTCTGCGGATTGCCCAGGCCCGAGCGTGCCATCTTGATGGCGGAGGCCAGAGCGTCGATCGCGCGGTCCTGGCCGAAGACGACCGCTTTCAGATCCCGGTCGAGATTGGCCAATGCGCTGCGGTCGTCGGTAGACACGCTGCGCGGCGGGATGCGCGCGATCTTGGCGATGATCTCCTCGATCTCGGCCTTGCCGATGATGCGCTTCTGCTTGGCCTTGGGCGCGATCCTCTGCGCGGCGCCGGCCTCGTCGATCACGTCGATCGCCTTGTCGGGCAGGTGGCGGTCGTTGATGTAGCGCGCGGAGAGCTCGGCCGCGGTGGTGAGCGCGTTCGCGGTGTACTTGACGCTGTGGTGGGCCTCGAAGCGGGTCTTCAACCCTTTGAGGATCTCGACCGTCTCATCGACCGAGGGCTCGACCACGTCGATCTTCTGGAAGCGCCGCGACAGCGCGTGGTCCTTCTCGAACACGCCGCGATATTCGTTGTAGGTGGTGGCGCCGATGCACTTCAGCTGCCCGGTGGAGAGCACGGGCTTCAGCAGGTTCGAGGCGTCGAGCGTGCCGCCCGAGGCGGCGCCCGCGCCGATCACGGTGTGGATCTCGTCGATGAAGAGGATCGCGTTCGGATTGTCCACGAGCTGCTTCAGCACCGCCTTCAGGCGCTGCTCGAAGTCGCCGCGGTACTTGGTGCCCGCCAGCAGCGCGCCCATGTCGAGCGCGTAGACCGTGCACTTCGCCAGCAGGTCGGGGACGTTGCCCTCGACGATGCGCCGGGCGAGACCCTCGGCGATGGCGGTCTTGCCGACGCCCGCCTCGCCGACCAGCAGCGGGTTGTTCTTGCGGCGGCGGCAGAGGGTCTGCACCACGCGCTCGAGCTCCTTGTCGCGGCCGATCAGCGGATCGATCTTGCCGGCGAGCGCGAGCGCGTTCAGGTTCTGCGTGTAGTTGTCGAGCGGGCTGTTCGAGGTCTCGGCCTGGCCCTCCTGGTCGGCCTCCTGCTCGCCCTTGCCCTGGTGCGCCTGCGGCGTCTTGGTGATGCCGTGCGAGATGTAGTTGACGACGTCCAGGCGCGCGATGCCCTGCTGCTGCAGGAAATAGACGGCGTGGGAATCCTTCTCGCCGAAGATCGCCACCAGCACGTTGGCCCCGGTGACCTCCTTCTTGCCGGAGGACTGCACGTGCAGGATGGCGCGCTGGATCACGCGCTGGAAGCCGAGGGTGGGCTGCGTGTCGACCTCGCGGTCGGCGGCGATGCGCGGGGTCTGCTCGGCGATGTGCTGCGTCAGGTTCTTGCGCAGCTCGTCCATGTTGGCGCCGCAGGCGCGCAGCACTTCGGCCGCGGTCGGGTTGTCGAGCAGCGCGAGCAGCAGGTGCTCGACCGTAATGAACTCGTGGCGTTTCTGGCGGGCTTCCACGAACGCCATGTGCAGACTGACTTCGAGTTCCTGGGCAATCATTTCTGTTCCATTACCTTTCTACTACGTTTCCTCCATCACGCACTGTAGCGGATGCTGGTGCTTCCGGGAGTATGCCGCGACTTGCTGCACTTTGGTGGTCGCGACGTCACGCGCATACACGCCGCAGATGCCGATACCCTCCCGGTGCACCTTCAGCATCACCTGGGTGGCCCGCTCCCGGGTCATGCCGAAGAACTTCTGCAGCACCACCACCACGAACTCCATCGGCGTGTAGTCGTCATTCAGCAGCATGACCTTGAACATCGGCGGAGGCTTCAGCTTGGTGCGCTGCGCCTCGAGTAAGCTGTCGTCCTTTTGCTGCGCCATGCCGCCGCTACGCGCCCCGTGCCCCCCGAAAATCTGACAACCGCCGCGTGAGCCCAGTTCCTCCTGGCTATCGTACGCAATGTGGGGGGGCGGTGCAATGCGACAGCCAGCACCGAGCCACGCGGATTACCTGCCTTTTCACGGTCTTGCGTGCACGCAACAGCGCCGTCGACGGCTCTTGACGACATTTGTAGCGGCGCGTAAAAGGCGGGCTGTGTTTGGATTCGCAGGCTGTCTGTTTCGCCATAGCGGGGCGGGGTCGTGGAGTTCCAGGCACGGCCTCGGGTAGCGCAACGCCCCCGGAGCTCAACCAACAGTAATAGGGGAGAGAGCATGGCAACAGGCACCGTGAAGTGGTTCAACGACGCGAAGGGCTATGGCTTCATTACGCCCGACGACGGCAGCGAGGACTTGTTCGCGCATTTCTCGGCGATCAACATGTCCGGCTTCAAGACCCTCAAGGAAGGCCAGAAAGTCAGCTTCGACGTGGTGCAGGGGCCCAAGGGAAAGCAGGCCTCCAACATCCAGAAGTCGGGGTAGCTCCAGGTCAAGGAACTGAAAGGCCGCCCGGGCGGCCTTTTTTACTGGAAGTCGTACTGAAGCTTGAGCCCGAAGGTATTGACCGTGCTCGCAGGCTGAGACACCCGGAATGCGCAGGCCTGAAAAGGTTGCGGCGGTGGGGGCGGGGGGCATATCGACGGATCGGAAGATGTCACCCGCACTTCCTTCGATTCCTGGAAACGGTAGCTGTCAAAGTAACCCGCAAGACTCCAGCTTCGCGTGAAGCGGTAGCCCGCCTGCGCATAGAGGCTTGGCTGCCCCTTCGGATGCAGCGGCTCGTTGCGGTCGAAGCCGAGCTCGTCCAGGTGCGCGTTCTCGTACACGTAGAACGGCAGTTTCAATCCCCCGCCGCCGAAGAACCCGCGGGCGCGCGGGTCGATATTGAAGCCCAGTCGCGCGAACACGACGGAGTAATCCTCGCGCTGGTCCGGCAGGATGTTGCGCTCCCAGTAGTCGAAGCCCAGCCCGCCGAGGAGCTCGAAGCCGATCGACTGGGGGAAGCGGTAGATTCCCTGCGCCTCGTTGACTAGTCCGGTATAGCGCACCCGGGCCGTAGCCGCTTGGCTGGGGTCGAAGAGCAGCGCGCCGGTGTAGTCGACCGTGCCGCGGCGGAACTGGCCGCGATAGGCGAACTGCCAGCCGGCCTCGCGCTCCTTCAGGAACCCCCAGGAGAGGCCGTAGCGCCCCCCCTTCTCGACGACGTTGACGTCGCCGGTCTCCTCCCACTTGAAGCTCTCCAGGTCGACGCCGATCGACCAGCCGGCGTGCGCGCTTGCGCTCGCGATCGAGAGCGCGAGAGCGGTGAAAAGCCGCATCACATGCGCTCGATCATCGCCTGGCCGAAGCCCGAGCAGGACACCTGCTTTGCGCCCTGCATCTGGCGCGCGAAGTCGTAGGTCACGATCTTGTCCTGGATCGAGCGCTCCATCGAGCGCACGATCGCGTCCGCCGCCTCCGCCCAGCCCATGTGGCGCAGCATCATCTCGGCCGAGAGAATTTCAGAGCCCGGATTGACGTAGTCCTTGCCCGCGTACTTCGGCGCGGTGCCGTGCGTCGCCTCGAACATCGCCACCGTGTCGCTCAAGTTGGCGCCGGGCGCGATGCCGATGCCGCCGACTTCCGCGGCGAGCGCGTCGGAAATGTAGTCGCCGTTGAGATTGGTGGTCGCGAGGACGTCGTACTCCGCGGGCCGCAGCAGGATCTGCTGCAGCATCGCGTCGGTGATCACGTCCTTCACCACGATGTCGGGCCCGCCTTTCGGGTTCTTGAAGCTGTGCCAGGGCCCGCCGTCGATCGGTTTCGCGTCGAACTCCTTCTGCGCGAGCTTGTAGCCCCAGTCGCGGAAGCCGCCCTCGGTGAACTTCTGGATGTTGCCCTTGTGCACCAGCGTCACCGACTTCCTCTTGTTGTCGATGGCGTACTGGTAGGCGCGGCGGATCAGGCGCTCCGAGCCCTCGATCGAGACGGGCTTGATGCCGATCGCCGAGGTCTCGGGGAAGCGGATCTTCCTGACCTTCATCTCCTTGATGAGGAAGTCGATCACCTTCTTCGCCTCGGCCGACTGCGCCGGCCACTCGATGCCGGCGTAGATGTCCTCGGCGTTCTCGCGGAAGATCACCATGTCGACATCGTCGGGTTTCTTCAGCGGCGAGGGCACGCCCTTGAACCAGCGCACCGGGCGCAGGCAGACGTAGAGGTCGAGCTCCTGGCGCAGCGCCACGTTGATCGAGCGGATGCCGCCGCCCACCGGCGTGGTGAGCGGGCCCTTGATCGAGACGACGAAATCCTTCGACGCCTGCAGCGTCTCGTCGGGCAGCCAGACGTTCTCGCCGTAGACGCGGCAGGATTTCTCGCCGGCGAACATCTCCATCCAGACGATCTTCTTCTTTCCGCCGTAGGCCTTCTGCACGGCGGCATCCACCACCCTCAGCATCACCGGCGTGATGTCGACCCCGGTGCCGTCGCCCTCGATGTAGGGGATGATCGGGCGCTCGGGCACCTCGAGCGAGAAGTCCTTGCGCACGCGGATCTTCTCGCCCCCCGAGGGGACCTTGATGTGCTGGTAGGCCATTTGGAATTTGCTCCCTGCGAGACCGAAAAAGGGGGCGATTATAACCGGGCTTTGCATGCCGTATGCGGTTGATTTGCAATCACTTCCGCCGCGCCGTCAACCAATCGTCAGCAGCCGCGTTATAGGTAGCGGACTGCGCCCAAGGCCGGTCTTTCCTATACAACCAGAGAAGGGGATGAC
>VBCP01000536.1 GCA_005888925.1 Betaproteobacteria bacterium
CGCGCAGCGCTGGGTCGCAAGCGCCGTTACCGGAGAGGTGACGCTCGAGCTGCGCCGCGGCAACGACTATTCGATTCTCGACACGCGCAGTCCGAACCTCACCTACAAGCCCGAGCGCCTCACCATGGAGAAGGGCGAGTCGCACTTCACGCCGGCGGACCGCATCGGCCAGCTCACCATGCGCAACCTCGACATCAGCGACACGCGCGACAAGCTTCGCGTGTACGGCGAAGCAGGGCTGCTCGGCGAGGGAAAAGGCGTGCCGCTGCTCGGGCCGGAGAAGAAAAAGGGCCGCTAGAGCCGCTGCGCCAGGAAGCGCAGGAGCTTGGGCGCGAGGAAGCCGTTAGGGTTGGTGTCGTCCACCGGATCCCAGACCCAGAAGTGCGGGGCGCCCTCGACCGGTACCGGGCGCACGAAGTAGCCGGCTTGCTTGAGCGCCAGCATGAACGCTTCCGACTGGTTCGCGTAATCGACGATGTCGTCGCGCGTTCCCCACACGACGAGGAACGAGGTCGAGTTGTTCTTCGCCGAGACATAGGAGAGCGGCGAGGCATCGAAGTACGGGCGCTTGTCGTCGATCGCGCTCACGCCGATGAACTTCTCGACGATCGAATCGCGCGGCCGGGACTGCAGATCGTGCAGCCACTGCTGGTACATGTCGAACACGCCCGAGATGGCCCCCCGCGGAATCGCCCATCACGCCGATGCGCTCCGGGTTGATGCGCAGCTCGGCTGCGCGCCCCTTGAGGAACTGGATCGCCGCGCGCACGTCGTGCAGCGCCTCGGGGAAGGTCTTCTGTCCGGGCTTGGATAGCCGGTAGCTGATCGCGAACACGCCGTACCCGCGGCTCGCGAGGTACGGCCCCCAGTGCTGATAGCCGAAGGGACCGCCGATCTGCCAGCCGCCGCCGTGGATGGCGACGATCACGGGATGCGGGCCCTGCGCTTTCGGCAGGTAAAGGTCGCCCGCGAGCTTCGCACCGTCGTGCGTTGCATACTCGACGCCCTTGCGCGCCTCGAAGTCACCGGTCTGCGCGAGCGCGAGCGGCGCCAGCGCGAAAAGTAGCCAAGCGATGTACCTCATGCGGACCTCACTTTTTCCCCAGGACCAGGAATTCCAGCAGCGCTTTCTGTGTGTGCAGGCGGTTCTCGGCTTCGTCCCACACCACGCTTTGCGGGCCGTCGATCACCTCGGCGGCGACTTCCTCGCCGCGATGCGCGGGCAGGCAGTGCATGAAGAGCGCTTCCTTCCCCGCCGCCTTCATCATCTCGGCGTCGACCTGCCAATCGTGGAAGTCGCGCTTGCGTTCCTCGTTCTCGGACTCGAAGCCCATCGAGGTCCATACGTCGGTGGTGACGAGATCGGCGCCCTTCGCCGCCGCCATCGGGTCGCGGAAGGCGGTGCAGTTCTGGTTGCGCCGCTCAGGCTCGATCTCGTAGCCCGGCGGCGTCGATACGTGCAGCTTGAAGTCGAAGATCTCGGCGGCCTCGAGCCAGGTGTTGCAGACGTTGTTCGAGTCGCCGATCCACGCCACGGTGCGGCCGCGGATCGGGCCGCGGCTCTCGATGTAGGTGTAGATGTCGGCGAGGATCTGGCAGGGGTGGTACTCGTCGGTGAGGCCGTTGATCACCGGCACGCGCGAGTTGCTTGCGAAGCGCTCGATGATGTCCTGCTCGAAGGTGCGCACCATGATGACGTCGCACATGCGCGAGATCACCTGCGCCGCGTCCTCCACCGGCTCGCCGCGCCCGAGCTGCGAATCGCGCGTATAGAGGTAGATGGCGGCGCCGCCC
>VBCP01000098.1:0-3065 GCA_005888925.1 Betaproteobacteria bacterium
CGCCGCGACCGGATTGGTGCCGAAGAGCGGCTTCTTGCCGCCCCAGGGCGGAATCGCCGCCGGCGAGTTGGTGAAGGCGAAGCCGACGAGGCCGGCGCGCGCCACCGGCAGGAGGTGGATGCCGAGCACGCCGACGTGCGCGCTGTTCCTAATGCCGCTGAAGCCGATGCCGTTGCGCCGCGCGCGTTGGATCACCTCCTCCACTGCCCACTGCACCGACACGTAAGGCAGGCCGTCGCGGTTGTCGATCAGGCAGGCGCCGGCGCGGTCGGCAAGCAGGCTCGGTTCCGCGGCACCGTCGGCGCGGCCTTTGCGCAGCATGCCGCAGTAGAACGGCACGCGCGACATGCCGTGCGTCGGCAGGCCGTGCTCTTCGGCGTGAACCAGGTGCCGCGCCGCCGCCTCGGCCATGCGATCATTTGCGCCCGCGCGCTTCAGGGCGGTGGTGGCGAGTTGCAACAACGCCTGCGCGTCTTTCTTCACAACGGGATTCTAACCATGGGCAAAATGATCCAGCTCACCGCCGCCGACGGCCACAAGCTCGACGCCTACCGCGCCGATCCGGCGGGCAAGCCGCGCGGCGCCATCGTCGTGATCCAGGAGATCTTCGGCGTCAACAGCCACGTCAAGCAGGTCGCCGATGGCTACGCGGCCGACGGCTATGTGGCAATCGCGCCGGCGATGTTCGATCGAGTGCAGAAGAACTTCGACGTCGGCTACACGCCCGAGGACATCGCCAAGGGCCGCGAGGTCCGCGGCAAGGTCACCACCGACATGGCGCTGAAGGATGCGCAGGCGGCGGTCAACGAGGCGGCGAAGGCGGGCAAGGTCGGCATCGTCGGCTACTGCTGGGGCGGCTTCGTCGCCTGGATGGCGTCCGCCAAGGTGAGCGGCCTGGTGTGCGCGGTGCCCTATTACGGCGGCGGGATACTCGACAACGCGGATATCCAGCCGAAAGTGCCGGTGATGGGCCACTTCGGCGACAAGGACCAGCACATCCCGGTCGAGGGCGTGAAGAAGCTCGCCGAGAAGCATCCGCAGCAGCAGATCTTCATCTACGCCGCCGACCACGGCTTCAACTGCGACCACCGCGGCTCGTACAACGCGCCGGCCGCGAAGCAGGCGCGCGAGCGCACGCTAGCGTTCTTCCGGAAGCACGTCGGCTGAGTCGCCCAGCAGCGCGCGCCGGAAGCGCGCTTTGAGCAGCACGCCGTCGTTCGGCGGCAGCACGAGCGGCAGCTTCTCGTCGGCTACCTTGACCGCAGCGAAGTTCGGCCCCGACGTCTTGTAGACGAGCTCGCGCAGCGGTTCGAGTTGGGTCGTTACGGTAACGGCGTGCTTGAACTTGCACGCCGTAGCCACCGCGGCGAGATCGATGCCATACGCCGTGTGCGTGCGCTGCATGCCGGTCTCGCCATAGCGCTCGTTGTCGATCACCACGACCGTGAGATTCGCCGGCTGCTGCACGCCGATGGTGGCGAGCGCGCCCAGACCCATCAGCATCTCGCCGTCACCGGTGACGACGAGGATGCGCCGATCCGGCTTGGCAATCGCCAGACCGAGCCCGACCATCGCGGCAGCTCCCATTGCACCCCAGAGGTAGAAATTGCGGTCGTCGTCGCCGAGACCACGTCGCGCCGGCGCAGCTTCATTGGTCCGTCTGCTCCTGGAAGCTCTTGATGCCGATGACGCGCTGCGCGATCAGCACCGCCTGCGCGCCCTGGGTTTCGTAGGCAAGCCCGATCGCGGTATGCACATGCGCCGCCACCGTTTGCGCGTCGCCCGCCTGGCGCACCGCGACGCTCATCGTCTCGAGCACGCGCGCGGTGTTCTCGCCCATCGGCACCTGCCACGGGTTGAACTCGCCCTGCTCGCCGCGCATGGTGACGATCATGACGAGCGGGAAGCGGCACACCTTCACCATGCCGAGCACGTTGACCAGGTTGCCGACGCCGCTCGACTGCATGAGGAGCACCGACTTCTGCCCGCCGAGCCACGCGCCCGCGGCGAGCCCGATGCCTTCCTCTTCAGTGGTGAGCACCACCGCGTGCATGCCGCGGTCGGCCTGGCACAGCTCGATCAGCCGCTTGTGCCCGGCGTCGGGCACGTAGCCGACCACCGTCACGCCGGCGGCGACGAGCTCGCGATGGATCTCGGCGGGCCAGTCAGGCTGCATGCTTGAGCAGGGTCTGTCCGGGCCGCACGCGCGTGAACGCGACCGGCTTCATCGTCACTTCGCCGTCGGCACGAATGCTGGTGTAGGCCGACGACTCCAGCGGCCCGCTTTGCGGGAAATCCTCGCGGTAGTGCGCACCGCGCGAGTCCTGGCGCGCGAGCGCCGCCTGGGTGATCACGCGGCTCACCGCCACCAGGCTCTTGAGGTTGAGCCAGTCGTGCCAGCTCAGGTTGAAGGCGCGCGAGATTGTGCCGATCCCCGTGCGCTCCAGCTCGGCATCGATCGCGTCCAGCTCGCCGAGCGCGCGCGTAAGGCCGGCGCCGTCGCGGATGATGCCGACCCGCTCCCACATCGTTTCGTGCAACTTTTCGCGCAGCGCTTCGAGGTCGCCGCGCGGCGCGCTGAGTGGGCGCTCGCAGCGCGCGATGGCCGTTTCCAATTCCGAGGGGTCCGCCAGGCGCCCGTGCTTGCGCACCCACGCCGCCATGCTGCCGCCGGCGACGGCGCCGAACACCGTCGAGTTGGCGACGCCGTTGCCGCCGAGGCGGTTCGCGCCGTGCACGCCGCCGGAGTCCTCGCCGGCGACGAAGAGTCCCGGGATGCTCGTGGTGCAATCGGCGGCGAACTCGACGCCGCCCATCATGTAGTGCGCGGTGGGCACGACTTCGACCAGGCCGCCGGCAAGATCGAAGCCGCAGTCGGCGCAGCGCTCGACCATGCCCTTGAATTCGCGCCGCACGCGATCCGCGCCGAGATGCCCCATCGAGATATAGAGCCCGCCGTGCGGGGTGGTGTTCCCCTTGCGGATCTCGCTGAACATGGCGCGCGAGACGACGTCGCGCGTGGCGCGCTCGGCCTTTGCGTCGTAGGCCGGCATGAACCGCTCTTT
>VBCP01000098.1:3086-5027 GCA_005888925.1 Betaproteobacteria bacterium
AGACCTGTGGGATGGAACTGCACCATCTCCATGTCGCGCAGCGCCAGCCCGGCGCGCAGCGCCATTGCCAGACCGTCGCAGCTCTTGTCGCCCGAGGGCGTGTGATAGCGATACATCGTCGGTCCGCCGCCGGTCGCGAGCAGCACGGCCTTGGCGCGCACGAAGACGTAATCGCCCGTGCGCATGTCGATGAACAGCACTCCGGCAATCGACGCACCGTCGGCCGACTTCACCAGCTCCACCGCGCGATGCTCCTCCAGCCGCTGGATGCGCCGCGCCCAGACCTGCTCGGCGAGGCGGTTCATGATCTCGATCCCGGTGAGGTCGCCCTTGTGCACCGTGCGGTCGAAGCTCTGCCCGGCGAAGGCCTTCTGGTGCACGGTGCCGTCGGGATTGCGGTCGAAGAAGCAGCCGAGCTCGTTTTCCAGTTCCCTCACTCTTTCCACGGCCAGCGTCACCAGCTTCCACGCCAGCTCCTGGTCGGGCAGCCATTTGCCGCCTTCGATCGTGTCCATGAAATGCCGCTCGACCGAGTCCTCCTTGGCGAGCGCAACGTTGTAGCCGCCCTGGACCATGCGCGTGCAGCCGCACTTGCCGAGCAATCCCTTCACCGCGACGGTGATCGAAAGCTCGGGCGCCGCCTTGTGCGCGTGCAGCGCGGCGAAGAGTCCCGCGCCACCCGCGCCGAGGATCAGGATGTCTGTGTCGAGGGTCGGTGGAACCATTGCATGGCGAGCACAGCGAGCACCAGCACGAAACCGAACACATCGGCCGCGGCGGTCGGATAGACGAGCAGAAAGCCGGCGACGATCAGCATCCAGCGTTCATATACGGTGGTGCGCCTGAGGAGCCAGCCTTGCAGGCCGCCCGCCAGCGCGACGATGCCCACCGCAGCAGTGATCGTGACGAGCGCGATCGAGCCCCAGTTCGCATTGCCCAGCGTCTTGAACGAGCCGGTGAGCAGCAATCCCGTGCCGCTGGGATCGAGCACGAACATGAAGGGCACCAGAAAGGCCGGGGTGGTGTACTTCCAGCACTGCAGCGTCGTCTTGTACGGATCGCCGCCGGTGATCGCCGCCGCGGCGAAGGGAGAAAGCGCCGTGGGCGGCGAAACTTCCGAAAGCACGGCGTAATAGAAGATGAACATGTGCGCGGCGAAGTCCGGCACGCCGAGCTGGATCAGCGCCGGCGCGGCGATCACCGCGCAGATGATGTAGCTCGCGGTCACCGGCACGGCAAGCCCGACGATCCAGACGATGAGCGAGGTGTAGATCGCCGTGAGCAGGAGCGACCCGCCGGCATATTGCAGCACGATCGAGCTGAACTTGAGTCCGAGCCCGGTGAGCGTGACGGTGCCGACGATGATGCCGGCGCCGGCGCAGGTGGCGGCCACGTTCAGCACGCCGAGCGAGCCTCCGGACAGCGCCTTCACCAGCCCAGAGTTCCACAGGCCGCGGCCGATTTTTTCCCTGCCGATGAAGACCTCCCAGGGAATGAGCGCGGTATCGCGGCGCAGGAAGCTCGTGAGCGCCGAGACCACGGTCGCCCAGAATACCGAGAGCACCGGCGAGAACCCCCACAGCATGAAGACCACGATCGAGACCAGCGACAAGAAGTGAAACCAGTACTTCTTGGTCAGGTTCCAGGCCGTCTCGACCTGCTCGAAGGTGACGTCCTTCATGCCGAACTTGCGCACGTCGATCTCGACCATCGCGAACAGCGCCAAGTAATAAAGACAGGTCGGGATCGTCGCCATCAGGATGACGTCGAGGTAGGAGATCTTCAGGAACTCGGCGATGAGGAAGGCGGCGGCGCCGAGCACCGGCGGCGAGATGATGGCGCCCAGGCCGCCGGCGGCAAGCAATCCGCCCGCCGCGTCCTTGCCGTAGCCGACCTTGGCGAGCATCGGATAGGCGACCGAGCCGAGCGTCACGGTGGTGG
>VBCP01000537.1 GCA_005888925.1 Betaproteobacteria bacterium
GCGAAAGGCATCAACCCGCAGTTCCAGGGGGTGACCAAGGGCTGGCTGCGCGCCTCGCATCGCGCGCTGGATGAGAAGCACAGCACCGAGATGGAGCCCTACCACCTGCACACGCGGCCTGAGGCGCTCAAGCCGAACGAGGTCTATCGCTTCGACATCAGCATCGAGCCGAATGCGTTCCAGTTCAAGAAAGGCAACCGCGTCCGCCTGGAGCTCGTGAACGGCGATTCGCCGATCACCGATGTCCTGTGGACGCACTACTACCAGCCGAACAAGATCGGGCAGGACACGCTATGGCACAGCACGCGCTATCCGTCGGCGCTCGTTCTGCCGGTGATGGAATAGGGAGACACATCATGAAACGCCTCATCCCGTGCCTGGTCGCCTCGCTGCTCGCTACGGCCGCCGCGGCGCAGACCGTGAAGATCGGTGTAATCAACACCTTCACCGGGCCGCAGGCCGTGTTCGGCGAAATGACCGACCGGGCGTTCAAGCTCTACTACAAGCTGCACGAGAAGGAGCTCGGCGGAGTGAAGCTCGAGTTTCTGTCGCGCGACGACGGCGGACCGAACCCGGACAAGGCGCGCCAGCTCGCGCAGGAGCTCGTCGTGCGCGATCGCGTGCAGCTGCTCGCCGGCGTCGCCTTTACGCCGAACGCGATGGCCATCGCGCCAGTCGCCACCGAGGCGAAGATCCCGCTCATCCTCACAAACGCCGGTACGTCCATCGTCACCACGCGCTCGCCGTATATCGCGCGCTTTTCGTTCACCATCTGGCAATCCTGCGTGCCGCTCGGCGAGTGGGCGGCGAAGCGATTCAAGCGGGCCTATACGCTGGTCTCGGATTACGCCCCGGGCCACGACGCGGAAACCGCGTTCGGGCAGGGCTTCAAGGCAGGCGGCGGCGAGATCGTCGGCGCGGTGCGCATGCCGCTACAGAACCCGGACTTCGCGCCCTACTTGCAGCGCGTGAAGGACGCGAAGCCTGACGCGTTGATGGTGTTCATTCCCGCCGGCAAAACCGCCACCAGCGTGATGAAGACTTTCTCCGACCTGGGCCTCGCGGCCGCGGGGATCAAGCTGATCGGCCCGGGCGACATCACGACGGACGAGGAATTGCCGAACATGGGCGACGTCGCGCTCGGCGTGCTGACCGTGCACCATTATTCCGCCGCGGCGACTCGCCCACAGAACAAGGCGTTCGTCGGGGCGTGGAAGAAGGAATACGGCGCAGCCAGCACGCCGAACTTCGCCGCCGCCGCCGCTTGGGACGCGATGGACGCCATTTTCCAGGTGGTCAAGGCGCAGAAGGGAGCCATCGATTCCGAGCGCACCATGGAGCTCCTCAAGGCCTACCGCAATCCCGACAGCCCGCGCGGTCCGATCGCCATCGACCCCGAGACCCGCGACATCGTGCAGAACGAATACCTGCGCGAAGTGCGCCGGGTCGACGGCCAGCTTGCCAACGTCGAGATCGAAACCGTGGCGACTGCGGTGAAGGATGGGTGGAAGGAGCTGCAGAAAAAGAAATGACCGACCGGATCCTCACCACTCACGTCGGCAGCCTGCCGCGGCCGCACGATTTGCTCGACCTCATGAAAGCGCGCCTCTCCGGTGAGCCGTACGACCGCGAGCGTTATGAGAGCCGTGTGCGCAGCGCGGTCGCCGAATGCGTGCGCCGGCAGGCCGAGTGCGGCATCGATATCGTGGCCGACGGCGAGCTGTCGAAGCCCGGCTTCTTCACCTATGTGAAGGAGCGGCTTTCGGGCTTCGAGCCGCGGCCGGGAAAGAAGGTGGCGTTCTTCGACGCCGAGCGCGCCGCGTTTCCCGAGTACTACAAGGAGTATTTCGCGCGAGCGATGACCGGGGGCGCCGTGGCGCCGGTGGTACCGATGGTCTGCACGGGGCCGGTGAGCTACAAGGGCGAGGAAGCTCTGAGGCGGGACATCGACAACCTGAAGGCGGCCATGAGCGCCTCAGGCGCCAAGGCGGCGTTCATGCCTTCGGTGGCGCCGAGCGGCGCCGGCAGCAACGAGCATTACAAGAGCGATGAGGAGTTCTTCTTCGCCGTGGCCGACGCCATGCGCCACGAGTACCGCGCGATCGTCGATGCGGGCCTTTACCTGCAAATCGACGACCCCTTCATGACGGACAACTTCTCCGATCCGGCGCTCGACGACAAGCAGCGCCGGCGGTTCGCAGAAATCCACGTCGAGGCGATCAACCACGCGCTGCGCGGGATCTCGGCGGAAAAGGTGCGCTTCCATACCTGCTACGGCATCAACGAGGGGCCGCGCGTGCACGATCCGGCGCTCGGCGAGGTCGCGCCGTTCATGCTGAAGGTGAATGCCGGCGCCTATTCCTTCGAGGCGGCCAACGCTCGCCATGAGCACGAGTACCACCTGTGGGAAACGGTCAAGCTCCCGGAAGGCAAGGCGCTCATTCCGGGCGTCATCACGCACGCAAGCAACATCGTCGAGCACCCGGAACTCATCGCCGAGCGGCTCGTGCGCTTCGCGCGCATCGTCGGACCGGAGCGCGTGATCGCCAGCACTGATTGCGGCTTCTCGTCGCAGGCCTCGTACAAGACGGAAGTCCATCCGACGGTCGTCTGGGCGAAGTTCCAGGCGATGGCGGAAGGCACGCGGCTCGCGAACCAGCAACTTGGGAGCAGATCGTGAACAGAAACGACATCGGGCAAGCCGTGCGCCGGGTCGAGGACCAGCGTTTCCTCACCGGCCGCTCGCGCTATGTGGACGACATCCAGCTGCC
>VBCP01000100.1 GCA_005888925.1 Betaproteobacteria bacterium
TCGGCATGCCCTCGACGCCGTTGAACATCGACGCGAGCTCCGCGAGGTTGCCCGACTGCGCGGCGCTGCGCACTTCGCCGAGCTTGCCCTCGATCGCCTTGCGATCGAGGTTGGTCACCATTCGTACTGTCTTATCGTCTGCCATGCTGCTTCCCCTCCCTAATACGGTCGATCTTATCCAGCCGTCCGCGATTTTACCAGCGAGTAGCGCTCGCCCGCGGCGCGCACCGCGCCGTCCGCCGCCAATTTGTCGAGGTGCGCCGTCAGCGAGCGGGCGGCGACGCGGTGGATGCGCACCGGCACGTCGTCATAGACGAGCGGCAGCAGCTCCTCGATCGATGCCGGACCAATCTTTACAAGAGCGTTGACCACTTTTTCCTCACGCGCCAGGCGATGCGCGATTAAGCGGCGCAGCTCCTTTTTCGGCGCGCCGATGAGATAGCCGTGGCCGGGCGCGATGATGGCGATGTCCTCGTCGAGCAGCTTCTCGAGCGATTGCAGGTAGGCGCGCATGTCGCCATCCGGCGGATTGATCACCACCGTCGAGCCCTGCATCACGTGGTCGCCGGTGAAGAGCATCTTCGTCTGCTCGAGCAGGTAGCACAGATGATTCGATGCATGTCCCGGCGTGTGAATCGCGCGCAGGGCGACCGAACCAAGATCCACGCGCTGGCCGTTCTCCAGCACGAAATCCGGTTTGAAGGTTGCATCCTGGCCCGCGGGCGCCGGCCGGCCGAGCACTTGCGCCCCCGTTGCGGCCTTGATCGCGGCCGCGGCAGGCGAATGATCCTGGTGCGTGTGCGTGCAGAGGATCCATTTGATGTTGCCGAACGCGAGGATCTTCTCGATGTGCGAGGCGATGTCGGGCCCCGGATCGAGCACTGCGCGCTCTCCGTCGGCTTCACTGCGGCCGACGATGTAGGTGTTGGTCCCGGGGCCGGTCATCATGCCGGGATTCGGCGCGATGAGCCGCGTCACCCAGCGATCGAGGCGCTTGGGCTCGCCGGCGACCAGATCGTAGGTCGTCGCGCCGGTCTCCTGCGGGTCGCTCCAGTGGATCTCGTGGTATTGCGGGTCGACGCGGCGGAACACCTTCTCGCCTTCCCTGCCGAGGGCGAGGCAGGCGCGGTTCTCCTCGATCTCCTTCAGCGCGCGCACGTGGCGCAGCGCCTCGCCGGCGCTCGCGAAGTTCTTGAGCTCGCCCAGGATCTCGCGAGTCGCGTGCACCAGCTCGATCTCGCCGCGCGCGGCACGCTCGAGCGCTTCGCGCGGCGTGATCCAGACGTGGTGCACCGTTTCGGCGGCGTCGTGCGAGGCGAGCTGGCCCTCGGGCGCCACCGCGACGAAAAAGCGCGTGTCGAAGCGCCGCGCGCGGCCGGGCGCCGTGATCCAGTGGCCGCAATAGGCGAGCTCGGTCGCCGGCAGATAGAGGTCCTGCTCCTGCAGAAGCTCGGCGAACGCCCGGCTGCGGTAATGGGCGAGCGCCGCGGCGCGCTCGGCCGAGATGAACTGCCCTTGCGCGTCGCAGGCGAGCAGCACGCCTGCTTCCTCGAAGCATTCGCGGATCGCGGCGATCCAATAGGCGACTGGCGGCGTCGGCACGAAGAGGCCCCGCACGCGCGCCACGATCCGGCCGTCGTCGTCGGCGGCCTCGAGCGCGCCGCCCGCGAACACGTAGGCGCCGCCGAGGAACGCCGCGTTTTGCGTTCGCTGCAGCATCAATACCTGCGGTCCGCCGCTCGTATCGCGCAGGAGCGCGAGCGTCGCCGCCGGGCGCGGGACCATGGCGGCCATCAGTGCACGATCCGCCGCACGATCTCGGCCGCGGGCAGAACCGAGTCGATGAGATCGACCGCTTCGCCGGCGAAGATGAGCGCGGTGTCGAAGTCCCTGCGCTCCACGGCCGCGTAATACGCCTTGCATTCGGCGTCCATGCGCTGCTTGAGCTCGGCCTCGCGCCCCTGCCAGGTATCGGTGAACTTGTTGCGCAGGGCGCGCCCCGTGATCCCGCGCCAGTCGAAATTGCGCACCACGTCGAAGACGGTGGTGCGGATGGTCGCGTCGCCACTTGCTTCCACGATGCGCTTCTTCGCCTGCGGCGAGGTGAGCGCTTCCTCCGAGGCGCTGAAGCGCGTGCCGATGAGGACACCGTCAGCGCCGAGCGCCATGGCGGCATCAAAGCCGCGCCGATCGGCGATGCCGCCAGCGGCGAGCACCGGGGTGTTTGCAGCGATGTCCTTCACCGCCGGTAGCAGGGCAAAGAGGGACCGTTCACCGCCATGCCCGCCGGCTTCGGTTCCCTGCGCCACCAGCACGTCGGGCGCGGCTTCGAGCGCCTGCCGCGTGATCGCCAGGCTCTGCACCTGGCAGATGAGCTTCGCGCCGCTCTGCCTGATCTTGGCGGCGAAAGGGCGCGGATCGCCGAAGGACAGCATCACCGCGCAGGGCTTGTAGCTGAGCGCGAGATCGAGGAGCTCCGGCCGCTTCGCAAGGCTCCAGGTGATGAAGCCGATGCCGACGCGCGCGCCTTCGGCATGCTGGAACTGTTCCCGAATCCACGCGGCATCACCATATCCGGCGCCGATGAGGCCGAGACCCCCTGCGCGCGATACCGCCGCGGCAAGCGCGCCGCCGGAAACTGATCCCATGGGCGCAAGCACCAGCGGCTTCGCGATGCCGAGCAGCTTGGCGATCATGCCGTGCGACCGGCCCGATCCTTCTCGTTCTGCGCTTTGATCATGGCGCGCATGCGCTCCCAATCGGCGTCCGAGAGCTTGTCGAGCTCGGTGAAGTAGGCGCCAGAGCCGGTGGCGAGGTAGCCGGCACCGTCCACCGCGATGGTCTCGCCCGAGAGCCATTCGCAGCCGTCGGCCATGAGGAAGGTGGCGAGGTTCTGCAGCTCTTCCATTTTCCCGACGCGGCGCATCGGGTTCATCTTCGAAGAATCGTCGAAGCCGCCGCCGGGACGCAGGCGCTTGCTCGCCCCCTCCGTCGGGAACGGTCCCGGCGCGATGGCGTTGAGGCGAATGCCGAAGCGGCCCCATTCCACCGCGAGCGATTTCGTCATGACGTGCAGGCCGGCCTTCGACATGGCCGAGGGCACCACGTACGGCGAGCCGGTGTGGACCCAGGTGACGAGGATCGAAAGCACCGTGCCCTTGTCGCCGCCGGCGATCCAGCGCTTGCCCACGGCGTGCGTCACGTAGAACGTGCCGTGGAACACGATATTGGCGATGGCGTTGAAGCCGTTCGGCGTCAGGTCCTTCGTCGGGCTGATGAAGTTGCCGGCGGCGTTGTTGACGAGGCCGGTGAGCGGGCCGCCTTCGTCCCAGATTCTCTGCACCATGGCATCCACTGCGGCGGCGTCGCGGATATCGACCGACTGCGTGCGCACGCGCCCGCCATGCTTCGCCATCAGTTCTTTCGCGGTGTCTTCCAGCACGCCGCCGCGGCGGCCGGCGAGCCAGAGCTCGGCGCCGAGCGCGAGGTATTTGGCGGCGATCTCTTTGCCGAGGCCGGTGCCGCCGCCGGTGACGAGGATGCGCTTACCTTTGAGAAGGTTTTCCTTGAACATGCGCGCTCCGGGAGAGGGAGCGCGTATTCTAAGCCGGGACTTTCTCCGCAGCGGCGTAGGAAGCTTCGCCCGCATTTTCGACATGCGCGAAGGACCAGTTCTCCTTGGGCACCTCGACCAGGTTGATCCAGGCGTCTTCGCGGCGCAGGCCCAGGGCGGCCAGGTTGTCCGCAATGCGGCGGAAAAGCGCGCGCTTCTGCGCGAGCGTCCGCCCCGTGCTGATGGTGATCTGCACGATCACGATGTCATTGCTGCGCGCGATGCCGAGGTAGCCCGGGTCGTAGACCAGGTCGCCGGGCTCGTGCTCGCTCAAGAGCTGGAAGCGGTCGAGCTCCGGCACGTCGATGGTCTCGACCAGCGCGCGGTGGATCGCGTCGCCGAGCTTGCGGCGGAAATCCGCCGTCCTGCCCTTGCGCAGCGAAATTCGCACTAGCGGCACGGCTACTTCCCGTGCACCGCGAGCCAGCGCGACGCACGCAGCGGAGTCGCCTGCGCCTTGAGGCCGGCGAAGAACCGCGCGAGCGGGACGATGATCAGCTGATGGACTGCCTCGGCGCGCTCCCGGCGCGCGCGGGCGTTCAGCGTTTCCAGGTTCGGATAATCGAGTCTCATGGCTACTCCCTTCAGGCGAAAGAGACGGCGGCGGCTCCGCCGAGCGAGTTGACGAGCGCGATGCCGCGCTCACGCAGGCGGTAGGAATCCCCGGGCTCGAGCACGATGTCCTTGGGCTGGTTTTCCTCGGTGATCCATACCGCGCCTTCGAGCGCGGACACGGTGCTGCCGGCGCCGTCCACGACCTTGAGGGTCTGGTTCGGCCCGAGCTTCACGGCGCCTTTCTTCAGTTCCAGTTTCATGGGCTGCTCCTTATTTGGCATGCGTAGAATGCATCCTTGGCCCTAGGCGCTCAAACGGTAAATTCTCAAGACACACATGAGAAATAGGAATGTCATCCCCAGCCTGGACCTGCTGCAGGGCTTCGAGGCGGCGGCGCGTCACCTGTCCTTCACCAAGGCGGGCGAGGAGCTGTTCCTCACCCAGTCGGCGGTGAGCCGGCAGATCAAGGAGCTCGAGGACCAGCTCGGGGTGGCCCTCTTTCACCGCCGCCACCGGGCGCTCGCGCTCACCGATGCCGGCCAGCAGTTCTATGCCGCGGCCGCCCAGGTGCTCACGACCATGCGCACGGCGACGAGCCGGCTGAAAGCGCAGAGCGGGCGCCAGCCGCTGTCGGTCACGACCACGCACTCGTTCGCGGCGCTCTGGCTGATCCCGCGCCTCGCGGGCTTCACGCGCACGCATCCGAGCGTGGACGTGCGCATCACCGCCGATACCCGCGTCCAGGATCTGGACCGCGACGGCCTCGACCTCGCGATCCGGCACGGGCCGGCTTCGCTCGCCGGGCCGAACGCCGTGCGCCTCTTCGGCGAGCGCGTGTTCCCGGTGTGCAGCCCGAAGCTGCTCAAGAAGAATCCGTTGCGCGAGCCGGCGGATCTCAAGAACCACTGTCTGTTGCAGTACGACGATCCTGATGTCCGGCATCCGTGGCTGCACTGGAAGACCTGGCTCGAGGTCGCCGGCATCCCCGACCTGCGCCCCGTGGGGACGCTCTCCTTCTCGGGATTCGAGCAGATCATCCCGGCGGCCGTCGCCGGCCACGGCGTCGCGCTAGGACGCAGCCCGCTGGTGAAGGACCTGCTCGCTACGAAGGAGCTGGTAGCGCCCTTCAAGACGAGCGCCGATCCGGCGCGCGCCTATTTCGCCATTACCGCCAAATCGGCCGCCGGGCGGCCGGAGGTCGCAGGCTTCGTCGAGTGGCTGAAGCAAGAGGCCGCGAAGCGGTGATGACTACAGGGTAAGCACGATCTTGCCGATGTGCTGGGAGGACTCCATCAGCCGGTGGGCCTCGGCGGCCTGCTCCAGGGGGAAGCTCTTGAACACCTGCGGCTTGATGCGTCCCGCTTCGACGAGCGGCCAGATCTTCTCGCGCAGGTTGCGCGCGAGGTAACCCTTGAACTCGGCGCTGCGCGGCCGCAGCGTCGAGCCCGTAATGGTGAGGCGCCGGCGCATCACCGCGTCGATGTCGAGCTCGGTCTTGGGGCCACGCAGGTAGGCGATGAACACGAGGCGCCCTTCGTCGGCGAGGCACTTCAACTCTCGCGGCACGTAGTCGCCGCCCACCATGTCGAGGATCAGGTTCACGCCTTTGCCGTCGGTCGCCGCGCGCACTTCGGCGACCCAGTCCTGCGTCTTGTAGTTGAACGCCTTCTCCGCGCCCAGGCGCATGCACGCGGCCACCTTTTCACCGCTACCCGCAGTGGCAAACACGCGGTTGCCGGTCGCCGCGGCCATCTGGATCGCCGTGACGCCGATGCCGGAGCTGCCGCCCTGCACCAGCAGCGTCTCGCCCGGCGCGAGCGCGCCGCGGTCGTAGACGTTGCCCCAGACGGTGAAGCAGGTTTCCGGCAGGGATGCCGCTTCCACCATGGAAAGATTCTTCGGCACCGGCAGCGCCTGCGTCTCGGGCACGGTGCAGTACTCGGCGTAGCCACCGCCGTTGGCGAGCGCACAGACCTTGTCGCCGCGCTTCCACAGTTTCACCGCGTTGCCAAGCTCGACCACTTCGCCCGCGATCTCGAGCCCGGGAAGCGGCGAAGCGTCGGGCGGCACGGGGTAGTGTCCCGCACGCTGGAGCAGATCCGGGCGGTTCACGCCGGCGGCGGCGACCTTCACCAGGATTTCGTTCGGCTTCGGCGCGGGCTCGGACAAATCGACGGCCTTCAGCACCTCGGGCCCGCCGGGCCGGCTGATCTCGACTGCGCGCATGGTGCTCGCTATTATCGCGCGACGAGGAGGAGCACCAGTGGCCCAATTTCGCGTCGAGTTCATCCTGGATCAGTCGAGC
>VBCP01000538.1 GCA_005888925.1 Betaproteobacteria bacterium
TGATCGTCGCCGTGGTGTTCAACTTCGTCAACGTGGTCGGCCGCTATATCTTCGGCAGCACCTTCATCGCGGCGGACGAGGTGCAGGTCTACATCATGGTGTACATCGCCTTCCTCGGCGCGGCGGTCGCGACCTGGCGCAGAATGCACCTGCGGATGGACGTGCTGGTGCAGCGCCTGCCGCGCGGCATCAAGGCGGCGCTCGCCGCGACGGAGCTCGCGCTGGTGCTGGTGCTCGCCGCCTTCGTGCTCTACGTGTCCTCGGGCTACGTCGCGCAGATGGCGGGACTCGACGCGCGCAGCCAGAATGCGGGGATTCCGATGTGGATCCCGCACAGCGCCATCGTGATGGGATTCGGGCTCATCGCCGTGCTGGCGGTGCTGCAGATCGTTCAATTGTTCAGAAAGGGAGGCGCACCATGATTCGCCTGGCGGCAGTCCTGCTCGCACTAGTGGTGGGCACAGCGAGCGCGCAGCAGTTCACGATGAAGCTCTCGACCTCGACCTCCGGCGATGCGCTGGTCGAGTGGCTCAACACGTTCAAGAAGGGCGTGGAAGCGAGCTCGGGCGGGCGCATCAAGGCGGAGGTCTATCCCGGGAGCCAGCTCGGCTCCATTCCGCGCACCATCGAGGGCGTCGCGCTCGGCACGATCGAGATGTCGTTCAACGCCTCGGGCTTCTACGAGCCGCTCGAGCCGCGCTTCGCGGTGCTCGCCGCGCCGGGGCTGTTCGACAGCCAGAGCCATGGCTACCAGGTGGTGCACGACCCGGCGATCCAGCAGCGGCTCGCGACTTTCGGCGCGGGCAAGGGGGTGGAGCCGCTCTCGATCGTCATCCCGAGCCAGTACGTGATCGTGTCGCACAAGCCGATCCACACGCTCGCCGATTTCAAGGGCCAGAAGATCCGCGTGCCCGGCTCGCCGCTGCAGATCGAGCCGCTCAAGCGCTTCGGCGCCTCGCCGCTCTCGATGCCGTTCGGCGAAGTGCTGCCCGCGCTGCAGAACCGCACCATCGACGGCGTCTGGGCCGGCACCACGCTCTTCACCGCGCTCAAGTTCTACGACATCGCGAAGACCATGACCTATCTGCCTTCGCACTGGGCCGCGACCGTGCCGCTCGTCAATCGCAACTTCATCAAGTCTCTCGGCCCCGACCTTGAGCGCGTCGTGCGCGAGGAGGCAAGAAAGGCGGACGAGCACACGCTCACGTGGGCCGCCGAGGACATCAAGCGCTCGGAGAAGATCTGGGCGCAGCAGGGCGGCAAGGAAATTCATCTGCCGCCGGCCGAGCAGAAGCGCTTCCTCGAGGAATCGATCGCCGCGGCGACGCCGATCCTCACCGCGACGCCGCAGGGCAAGGAGGACTACGAGGCGTTCGCGGCCGCGGCGAAGAAATATCGGAAGTGAAGGCGCTGCGCTTCGCCGCGACCGGCGATCTCGCGCACCTCAAGCTCATCGAGGCGCCCACGCCGCTGCCCGCCGCCGGCGAAGTGCTGGTCCGCATCCGTGCGGCCGGGGTGAATCGCAGCGACTTGTCGAACGTGCTGGGACGGCATGCCTACACGACGCTGCCGCGCGTGCCGGGACGCGATTTCGCCGGCGTGATCGCGCAGTCCGGACAGGCGGTGTGGGGCACCGGCGCCGAGTTTGGTTTCACTCGAGACGGCACGCATGCCGAGTACCTGCTCATGCCCTCCGATGCAGTGGCGCCCAAGCCGCAAGCGCTGTCGTTCGTCGAGGCCGCCGCGTGCGGCGTGCCTTACGTGACCGCATGGCACGCGCTCGAGCACGCGCGTCGCGCGCCTGCGCGGCGCGCGAGTCGACGGCGCGGTGCGCGGCAGCTTTGCGGATGGGCAGCCGCTACCGGGCAGCTGGGAAGCGATCTTCGACACCACCGGCCACTGGCTCGCTGCCTCGATCGGAGCGCTCGAGCGCCATGGCCGCGTGGTGGTCATCGTCGCGCCGGGAGAGGGCACGCAACAGGTGCCGATCCGCGAGCTCTACCGCCGCGAGGCCAGCATCGTCGGCGTCAATTCGCTGCTCTATTCCGCCGCGGCATGCGCGCAGCTCTTGCGCGAGCTCACGCCGCACTTCGAGAGCGGGGCGCTGCGTGCGCCGGGCCGGCTCGAGCCGCAAGCTCTGGGCACCGAGCCGTATGCGGCGCTGAAAGCCGGGCGCGGCGGCAGGTTCGTCTTCACCCTGGGGGAGTGAGATGCGGCTGACCATGCTGTGCGTTGTCTTCGCGGCAGGTACTGCGCTGGCGCAGGACTATCCGTCGAAGCCGATCCGCGTCATCCTGCCGCAGACGCCGGGCTCGGCAACCGACGTATTGACGCGGCTCGTCGCGCCGAAAATGGGCGAGGCGCTCGGACAGCCGCTGGTGATCGACAACCGCGCGGGCGCGGGCGGCATCGTCGGCGCGGAAGCGGCGGCGAAGGCGCCGCCCGACGGCTACACGGTGCTCGTCGGCGCCTCGGCCTGGATCACGGTCTCGCCGCACACCTACAAGAAGCTCGCCTACGATCCGCTCGCCGATCTCGTGCCGGTGTCGCTCTTCGCCAGCAGCCAGGTGCTGCTGGTGGTGAACCCGGCGCTGCCCGCGGCCACGCTGCCCGAGCTCGTCGCGCTGATGAAAGCGAAGCCGGACGCGCTCAACATGGCTTCGGCCGGCGTCGGCTCGACCAGCCACCTCGCCGGCGTGCTGTTCACCGCGGTCACCGATACGAAGGCGCTGCACGTGCCTTACAAGGGCGCCGCGGGCTCGGTCACCGCGACGATGTCGGGCGAGGCGCAGTGGACCTTCACGCCGATGCAGGGGCCGCTCGCGTTCGTACGCGCCGGCAAGCTGCGCGCGCTCGCCGTCGGCGGCACGACCCGCTCGGCCGCGCTGCCGGATGTGCCCACGGTCGCCGAAGCGGGCTATCCCGACTATGACCTGATGAGCTGGTACGGCTGGCTCGTACCCCGCGGCACGCCGGGCGCGGTGATCGAGCGACTGCATGGCGCGACGATCAGCGCGATGAGCTCGCCCGAATTGCGCGAGCAGGTGATGAACCAGGGCGCCGAGCCGAAGACCAGCACGCCGGCAGAGTTCGCCCGGTTCGTGCGCGACGAGTACACGCGGATCGGCCGCGTGGTGAAGCTGGCGGGCGTGACCGCGGAGTAAAAGCGATGGCGATCGTCGACGCCCATATCCATCTGTGGGAAAAGGGCAAGCCGCGCGCGGCGCATCGCCAGGCGCCGTACTCGAAGGACCAGGCTCTCGCCGAGATGGACGCGGCCGGCGTCGATGCCGCGGTGATCCAGCCCCCGGCCTGGGACCCCGACGCGAATCGCATCGCCGTCGAGGCGGCCGCCGCGCAGCCGCAGCGCTTCGCGGTGCTCGGCAATTTCCCGCTGGAGGATCCCGAGGCGCCGCGGCGCTTGCCGAGCTGGAAGGAGCAGCCCGGCATGCTCGGCCTGCGCTACATCTTCAACGAGCCGCAGCATGCGCGCTGGCTCGAAGGCGACGAGCTCGAGTGGCTGTGGTCCGGCGCCGCGCGGCTCGGCATCCCGGTCGCGCTCGCGGCGGCCGCTTATCTGCCGCAGCTCGGCAAGCTGGCGGCGCGGCACCCGCGGCTGCGGCTGATCGTCGATCATCTGGGCGTGCCGCTCGGCGCGACGGGCGTTGCCGCCTTTCGCCTACGCCGAAGACCCGTATCCCTACCGAAGCATCCACGTTCCGCTGCGCCGCATTTTCGACGCCTTCGGCGCGCGCCGCTTCTTCTGGGGCACCGATATCACCAAGATGCCGTGCTCGTGGCGCCAATGCGTGACGCTCTTCACCGAGGAGCTTCCCTGGCTCTCGCGCGCCGATCTCAAGTGGGTGATGGGCGACGCCCTCTGCGAGTGGCTGGACTGGCGGCGCACATGAGTCTCGAATTCCTGCGCGCGCTGCCGAAGGTGGAGCTGCATTGCCACCTGCTCGGCACCGTGCGCGCGGCGACGTTCATCGACCTTGCGCGCAAGGCGGGCGCGCCGATCCCGCGCGAGGACATCGAGGCGTTCTACGTCCGCGGCGAGAAGCCGGTCGGGGTGCTGAAAGCGCTGCGCACGCTGGACCAGCTCATCCGCGAGCCCGATGACCTGTACCGGATGACGCGCGAATATCTGGAGGACGCGGCGGCGCACGGTGTGCGCTATGCCGAGTTCTTCTGGAATCCGACGGGCACCGCGCGTGTGTCGCGCATTGCGTACCAGGATGCGCAGGCGGCCATCGTGCGTGCCATCCACGATGCGAAGGGCATCACCGGGCGCCTGATTCCGGCGATCGACCGCGAGGCCACGCCGGCGGACGCGGTCGAGATGGTGCAGTGGGTGAGCGCGCAGCGCGCGCCCGAAGTCGTCGGTATCGGCATCGATTACAGCGAGGTGAATCGGCCGCCGGAGATGTTCGCGGAGGCCTATCGGCTCGCGGCGAATGCCGGGTTGAAGCGCACGGCGCATGCGGGCGAATTCGGCTGCCCATGGACCAACGTGCGCACCGCGATCGAGGTGCTGGGCGTCGACCGCGTGGACCACGGCTACACCGTGCTGGACAACGCCGACTATGCGCGCCGCTGCGCCGAGTCGGGCATCGTGTTCACCGTGGTGCCGACGAACTCCTACTATCTGCGCACGCTGCCGCGCGAGCGCTGGGCGCTCGACCATCCCATCCGCCACATGCCGGCGCGTGGCATCCGCGTGCATCCGAACACCGACGATCCG
>VBCP01000539.1 GCA_005888925.1 Betaproteobacteria bacterium
CCAGGCGCTCGGCCCCGCGCGGGACGTGGATACCCGCGGCATGCGGGTCATCGACGCCGGCGGGCGCTACGTGATGCCGGGCCTCGCCGACATGTACACGCACTACTGGGACCCGGCGGACAGCCCGCTCTACCTCGCGCACGGCATCACCACCGTGCGCAGCGTTTGCGTGCCGTTCCAGCTCGCGATGAGCCGCGTCGCCGAGCGCGGCGAGTTCCCGAGCCCGCGCCTGATCACCATCAGCCCGCCGGTCGACGGCGTCGACGCCAACGGCCGCACCGACATGCCGCGCGGCGTGGCGATGACCGATCCGGCGCAAGCCAAGGGGCTCGTCGAGCGGTTCGCCGACTATCAGCAGATAAAGGCGTTCTCCCTGCTGACACCGGAAAACCTGCGCGCCCTCGCGCGCGCCTCCAGCGTGCCCGTCACCGCCAATTGCCCGAACGCGATGACCTTCGAGGAGACGGTCGAAGCCGGCGTCCGCTCCCGAGTTCTGGGACCGGTTCGATCCCGTGCCGGGAACGCGTCTCGACTTCGCCGCCATCCGGCGCCTCGCGCGCTTCCTGGCCGAGCACCAGACCTGGATCGTGCCGACGCTCGTCTTCCACCAGCGCGACGCGCTCGCGCCGAAAGAAGGTATGCGCGATCCCGAGCTCAAATATGTCTCGCCTTCCGCGATCAAGGATTGGGAAGCGACGCTCACGCGCTGGACCCGCCGCGCGCGCATGGATGATGTCGCCGACTGGCGCCGCGCCGCTGCGGAACGGGCCCGTGCATTCCAAGAGGTGGTCGCCATCTTCCACGACGAGGGCGTGCCGCTTCTCACCGGCAGCGATTCGCTGAACCCGTGGAACGTGCCCGGCGCCTCGCTGCATGCGGAGCTCGCGAACTTCGTCGCCGCCGGCATGACGCCTTACCAGGCACTGCGCTGCGCCACCGCGGAGGCCGGGCGCTTCCTCGGCGACGGTTCGGGCACGCTGGCGGTCGGCAAGCGCGCCGATTTCATCGTCACGCGCTCCGACCCGCTGCGCGACCTCGGCGCCCTGCGCAGCATCGAGGCGGTGGGCGTGAACGGTTATTACCTGCCGCGTGCCGAGCTCGATCAGCTCTTATCGCAGCGTGCCGCGCTGGCATCGGCGCCGCCGCGGCTGCCGGCCACCTCCCTTCCCAATGCAAGCATCTGGGTCGAGCGCATCGTCGGCGCGCAAGCCGGCCGCATCAGCTTCCGTCATACCCGGCGGCCCGATGGCGGCTGGCTCGTCGAGGAGCGGCATGCGGTCGCGGTGCCAAGACGCCACGTCGAGCGGCGCAACAGCCGCCTCGTGCTCGATGCGGATTTCAAGCTGCGCTCATGCGAATACACCATCGATTCGTTTGCCGGCACGGAGCGGGGCACCATCACACGGTCGGCTAATGGCTATGAGATCGAGGCCAAGGGTCTCGACGGGCGCGAATCGCGCCACGCAGTCAAAACGGAACCGCTGCTGCCGAGCGAGCGGCTGACGGTCACGCTCTGGCCGCTGCTGGTGCAGCGCGCCGGCGCCGCGCCGATTCTCGACGTCGACGAAGGCACGCTGGTCGTCCGCGAGATGACGTTCGGCGAGAGCCAGCTCAGCGTGCGGCGCCCGACGCACCTCACCGAGCAGCGCTACCGCTTCGGCGCCGATGGAAAATTCGCCGGCATGCAGGAAACGATG
>VBCP01000007.1:0-490 GCA_005888925.1 Betaproteobacteria bacterium
TGGCCTGATAGCAGCCTGGTCGCGGGCGAGGCGGACAAATCGACCGCTGCCGGCTTCCCGGTCGAGCGGCTCCTGCCAGCGCAGGCCGGAATCATCCGCGTGAGCGACCTGGACGATCTGAGCAAGTTCGTCGGCGCCGGCCAGAGCCTGTTCGTCTATCGCGGCATTCCCGATATGCAGCTTCTCGGCGACGGCAGCGCTTCCTTGCTCGTCCCGCGGGACGCGTTCGCGCATACCGATCCGCAGGCGATCGTGCTTCTGGAAGCGCGGCTCGCGAACGGCGCGCCGCTGCCGGAATGGCTCACGTTCGAGAGCCTGCGCGGCGAGTTCGTCGTCGGCAGCCCTCCCGACGGGCTGCAGGGCGTCACGGAAGTCGAGGTCATTGCCCGGGATACCCAAGGGCGCGAGGCGCATGCCTTCTTCGCGCTCCAGGTCGGGGCGCTGCGAGCCGCCGCAGGCGAGCGGGACGATCCGGCCGGCGCCGCGCTGG
>VBCP01000007.1:575-1191 GCA_005888925.1 Betaproteobacteria bacterium
AGAGCGCTGAAGACGGCTCCCCGGGGCGCCGAGCAGGTTTTTCCCGCTCCGCTAAGATGCGAGCATGGGCCCCGCTGTCTGCGCAGCGGAGCATAAGAACGAGAAGATGCTCATTATGTTGCAGCGAAACACGCTGTTTCGCCTTGCTAGTCCGCCACTCGCCGCCGCGCTCGTCGTTGTGCTCGGAGGCTGCGCCGTCGTTACGCGCCCGCTCGATGCGGCTCAGCGCGAGCGCTTGGCGTCCGAGGCGCAGCGCCGAATGTTCGAGGGCCAGGAGCCGATCGAGCGCCCCCTCAGCCTCGCGGAGGCGACCGCGCGCGCCGTCAAGTACCAGGCAGAGCACCGTCAGCGCCGCATGGAGGAAGCCGCCGCCGCGGCCCAGCTCGATGTGGCGCAATTCGACCTGCTGCCGAAGCTCACCGCGAATGCCGGCTACAGCACGCGCAGCAACGACGCCTTTGGATTCGGCTTTACCCCCGACGGCACCATCGCGACCACGCCCACCGCCTCGATGGAGCGAACGCGCAGCACCGCGAGCCTCGGCCTCGCCTGGAACGTCCTCGACTTCGGCGTCAGCTATTACCGCGCGCGGCAGCTTTCCGACCAGAAGCTGATC
>VBCP01000008.1 GCA_005888925.1 Betaproteobacteria bacterium
GCGACGACGACCTCATCGTGCAGCACCTCGCTTCCAGCGAGAAGGTCGGCATCGACAACGAGCTCGAGCTGATCCGGGCGCGCGCGCGCGCCATGGCGAGCCACATCAACCGCGACCTCGCCTACGCCAATGTCCAGGCCGGCATCGCGCGACTGTTCAACTCGGTCGGCTACGACGCGGTTCCCCGGGAAGACGAGGCCAAGGCGGTGGCGGAGCTGTCGGATCTCGTGGAGATGCGTTTCAACGAGCTTGAGCGCGCGAGTTTCTCGCCGCGCGCCGCCGCGATTCGGCCGACGGCTGCCGTGACGGAGATCGCTGGCGCCACGCCGCGCATCGCCGCATTGCTGCGGCAGGGGGTGGACCGCGTGCTCGCGAGCACCGGCATGGCGGCAGCCGGCGGCCCCGCCGACGTGCAGCTGCAGATGCACCTCTTCCTCGACAAGCCCACGGACGGGCGCCGCGATGCCCGGGTCGCCATCGTCGCGCGGCCCGGCCCCGGCGGTGCCACGCTGCTGCGGGAATTCAGGACCAGCCTGAGCGATCCGGTGGACGATGAGCAGTGGCGGGTGCTGGGCGAAGGCGCGGCGTATCGCGCGCTGGGGGAAATTTCTTCGATCAGGATCACGCGGCCCGCGCTGCGGGCGGCGCAAAGCCTGCGCGGTCCCCTCAAGGAAACGCGCCGGCGCGCAGCCCATAAACGCGCGGCCCCGGCATTCGACAGCGGCAGGCTCGGCCTGCGCCTGGACCCGCAGCTCGCCTCGGAGCTCGGCTCGGCGCCCACGCAGTCCTATACCCTGAGAAACTGATGCGGACCCGGGCCTTCGCTCAATGCGCTGCGCTCGCTGCAATGCTAGCGGCGACGCTCGGCGCTGCGCTGGCGCAGCCGGCAGCGCCGCAAGGCGCGCCCGCAGCCGCCAAACCGCCGGCGAAGACCGAAATCCCGGCGCTGGTCGCCGCCGTCGAGGAAAGCACGCTGTCGAGCCAGATGGCCGGGAAGATCCGGCATGTCACCGTGGGGCTGGGCGACCAGTTCAAGAAGGGCGCCCATCTCATCGAATTCGACTGCTCGGAACAGCGAGCCCAGCTGGATAGCGCCGCCGCGGAGTTCCGCGCGGCGCGCGAGACGCATCTCGCGCGCATGCGGCTGCAGGCCCTCGGCGCCGCAGGCGAGCTCGACGTGAAGGTCGCCGCGGCTGCCGCCGAGAAGGCGCGCAGCCAGGTCAACTTCCGCGAATCGCAGCTCGCCTACTGCCGGGTGGACGCGCCGTTCGCCGGCAACGTGGCGCGCGTGCGCGTGAAGCCCGCCGAGAGCGTGGCCGCGGGACAGCCGCTCATCGACCTGGTGAATACCAACGCGCTCAAGGCGCAGATGTTCGTGCCGGCGGCGTGGGTCACCTGGCTGAAGATCGGCACGCCGCTCAGCATCAGCATCAAGGAAACCGGACAGGT
>VBCP01000540.1 GCA_005888925.1 Betaproteobacteria bacterium
TTTGCTGCCACGCCCCTTGCCCTTCGGGGTTAGGAGCGAGCGCAGTGCCTTGTCGAAAGCAGTGCTGGTTGTATCGGCTGATCACCGGCCAGCACTCCCCGACACGTTTATGTGGGGCTATACCTGACAGACGCTCTTTGTACGGTAGCGTACTCTGGGCCGTATGCCCCGTGTGCTTGTGGTGGACGATAACCGCGACATCGTTTTGACGACGATGGCGTTGCTTCGCTTGGAAGGCCACGAATCCAAGCCCTGCTACGACGGCTCCGAGGTCTACGACTGCGTGCGCGAGTTCGACCCGGACGTGGTACTGCTCGACATTGGTCTGCCCGGACGGAACGGCTGGGACGTTGCACGGCAGATACGCGAGCAAATCCCGGGAAAGCGCCCCATGCTCATCTGCATTACCGGGCAATACACGAAAGGTGCGGACAAGATACTGGCCGAAATGGCTGGATTCGATTACTACCTTGTGAAGCCAACCGACCCCAAGGTGCTGTTCGCGCTTCTCGACAAAGCGGGTACGTAGCATCCCGGCTAGTCCCGATTAGTCCCGCCCCATCCCGGTTTCCCGGTTTGGTACGTCAAATCTAATATCGCGTAATTATTCAGCGGGAGATGGGTCGAGACCCCGCTGCCACGAACAATTACGACCCTGACCCCAAATTAACGAACGGGCGAGCCCGAGCGCCGGTCGGAGCCCGAGCGGCGCTCGATGAGCGGCTCGACGCGCGCCCAGATCAGCATCACGCCGAGAAGCGCGAAGCCCATGCCGGTGGCGAAGATCAGCCATTCGTCGCGCAGGTCGTGGCGCGCGAGGCCTTCGAGCATGTTGAAGATGCCCCAGCCGATGACGAAGTGACCGACGAACACCCGGCCCGTGGGCAGCGGGCCCGGGCCGCGCACCGCCGCCCACAGCATGAGCACGCCGCCGAGCGTGACGGCCCAGGCGACGAAGTAGAAGAATCCTGCAATCGGATGCAGCAGGATGCCTTCGAAGAACGCGCCGAGCCCTAGCCCCAGCAGCATCCCGGCATGGCGCACTCGCATGGCGCGGAGCGTCATTGGTAGAGTGCGCAGCCTTTGCAAGGCGACGGCGGATCGTCGGAAGCGAGCCGCGCGCGGAACGCGTCGTAGGCCTCGCCGTTCCACACCCGCGCGACACCATCGCGCGCCATGTCGCCGATCGGCGCCCGCGACATCGTGCAGGGCGTCGCCTGTCCGCCCACGTTGATGTACGCGCCCTGCCACGGACGCCGGCAGCGGCGGCGCGCCTGCAGGTTCGGCAGCCGCAACCCCATCTCCAGCGCCTCGGCCATGGCGCGCGTCTCCGCGAACGCGCGCTCGAGCACGGCGGGGTCTTCGCCGCGCAGGCTTTCGCATTCGATGAAGCTGCGCATGAGCCCGGTCGCCGGCGCGCTCTCCGCGACATCGATGACGCACACCGATTCGGCGCCATGCTGCCGCGCGAGCCGCACGAGCTCGGGCAGCTGCGCGAGCTTGCTGCGCGTCGCGGCTTCCAGCAGCTCGATTTTCGGCAGCCCGGCCGCGAGGCGCCGTTTCGTCGCGGCGAGGCGCGCCACGTTGCGCAGCGCTCGGCTGAACGGCACGGCCACGCGGATCTCGTTCGCGAGCCGCGGCCGCGGCGGCTCGAGCGCCACCTGCAGCCGGAAAAGACCGCTTTTTACGCACTCCTCGGCCGTTCGGTCGCTCACCGACAGGAGCGCGCTGCGCGCCGAGACGCGCCGGCCTTGGGCGGCGGCGTGGCGCACCATGTCGAAAAAGCGCGGGTGCAGCAGAGGATCGACCGGCGCGGCGAGCTCGATTTCGCTCGCCGCCGGGAACTGCTCGAGCAGCCGGCAGTAGGCTGCGAAGCTCATCAGGGCGGGCGCCGGGGCGCCGATCGACGAGCGGCCGCGGCCTACGGGCTCGATCTGGATACGACCCGGCAGCGGCGTCTCCATGGCGTCGCGATGAACCGCAAGTTTTGTTCCGAGCCCGACTGGCTGGAGAGGCAGGCGGGTTAGCCGCCGACCGCCGCCGACCCGTCGAGGCAACCGGCGACGAACTTCTTCTTTTCCTCGCCGGCGAGCCTGCGGCCGGCTGCGCGGCGGTTGCAGTTCCTGGTCCTTTCACGCTGCGCGGTCCGCTCCTTCGCGCGGTCGGGCTTGACGCAATCGCTCATGAAGCCGCGCCGCTCGGCGCCTTCGAGCCCGCGGTTGTCCGCGCGCTTGGTGCAGGTCTCGTTCTTCCGCTGGTGAGCGGTGAGCCCGGGGCCGTCGCCGTCGTAACCCTCAAGGCAGTGCGTCATGAAATGCGAGCGCTCGGGGCCTTTGAGGCTCTTCTCCTTCGCTTGCGTGTTGCACGCCCTCATGCGCTTCTGGTCGGGCGTGAGGCCCTCGTCCGCAGCCGCACTGGCTGAGAACAGAAACAACCCGGCGACGACACAGCGCAGCATCGAGAGTGACGGTGCAAGTTCCATACCCTTGCGATCCGCATCGCGTGCGCGGAGAATCGTTGCGGGGAGCCGCCTGTGCCCGATGTTTACGTCAGGACGCTGGAGCGCGCCGTGCAGATCGAAGGCGGCGAGCAGGCTCTTGCGTTGCGCCTGAAAGTCACGCCGAGCCACCTCGCGCTGTGGATCCAGGGAATCGAGCGCCCGCCGGTGGAGGTTTTCCTGCGCGCGGTCGATCTGGTGACCGACCAGCAGTTCCCGCGCTCCGATACTAAGACCGCGGAGCCGCGTTCAGGTCCGGAGCTTTAGCTTACGAGCTGAAGGCGCGCATCGAAAGCGCGCCGCCGGGGATGCGGCTCGGGCGCCGGCTTCGGCGCGCGCAGGAACACTTCCAATCTTGATTTCCATGCATCGAGACGCGCGGATGACGGACACTCGAGTCCCGCCATCCAGGCATAGAGCAGCTTCGGCTGCACGTCGAGCAGCTTCGCCACCGCGAGCGGCGTTCCCATGGTCATCGAGGCGCTGAGCAGCAGGCGGGGGAAGTCGCGCATGGCCCCGACAATGTAACGAGCGGCGGCCGTGGCCCGACTGACGGCGAGCAAGAATTTCTAAGGAAAGCGTGAGGTTTTGTGCGCCAGGGCGGCGCTCACCATGAAGACGACGATGCCAGTGAGACATATTGCCGCTTCGGCCTGCAGCATGGCCCCCGCGCCGCCTTGCGTATGCGCCCAGCCGTCGACCAGCGTCATATAGGCGATCGGCGTGTTGGAAAGCGAAGCGAACAGGTTGTACTTGGTGGCGGCGGCACCGAGTCCCATCGCTTCGAGCACCACCGCGGAGAAGGCCGCGTAGGTGAGGCCGGTGATGAACCAGTAGACGGTGACGAACACCGCGTACATCGGCTCGGTGCGCGGCGACATCGCCATCGCCACCGCGCACAGCGCCTGGGCGAGGCCGAACACCCAGTACGCGGTCTTGCGGTCCATGCGATCGCAGAGATAGCCGCCCACCAGGCAGCCGGCGGCGGACGCAATGCCGCCGAGCGCTCCGGTCACCAGCGCGACGGTGTTGGCCGACGCGCTCCAGTCCGCGGAGATCGCGGCCCACAGGTTGGTCGCCGCGCCGGTGCCGATCGGCAGGAAGCAGATCAGCAGAGCGAGAAATCCGCGCCGCGAGCGCGCCACCGTCCACAGATCGCGCAGCACCTCGCGAACGCTGGCGATCACGGTAGTCCCCCGCCGCGCGGCGGGCGGCTCCGGAATGAAAGCGAGCGCCGCGCAGCACGCGAGGCATGCGGCGCCGAGCACCGCAGCCGCCAGCCACGCTTGCGGCAGGTGTTGCGCCATCCATAGGCCGGCGCCGCCGCCAAGGCCGTAGCCGCCGAGGTTGCCCGCCTGGAACCAGCCGCCCGCGCGCCCCTTCTCGCCCTCGCCGGTGCCGTAAGCCATCAGGCTCTCGACCGACATGGCGAGGAATGTGGTGGCGAGGCTCGCGCCGAACGCCACGGCGCTGAGAAGCGGCAGCGATTTCCCTTGCGGCGCAATGGCGCCAAGGCCGAGGAAGCCAAGCGCGCACAGCGCGGCCGAGAGCACATACCAGCGCTTGCGCGTGAGCGTGAGATCGGCGAGCGGCGCCCACAGGAACTTCCAGGTTTGCGGGATGAAGAACACCGCGACCAGTGCCGCCACGCCCTGCGCGTTGACGCCCGCCTGTGCGAGCAGGTAGCCCAGCGTGACGCTGACGTAGCCGCCCATCACGCCGAACGGAATGATGAGCACCAGGTAGACGGCGGGATGCGCGCGCCTAATAAAACCCCATCTAGACGACTACGCTTTTCTTTCTCAGCTCGGCGATTTCGCCGTCGTCGAAGCCGAGCTCCACCAGGATCTCGCGCGAATGCTCGCCGAGCTGCGGCGTGCCGGCGCGAATGCTGCCGCCGCGGCGCCCATTCGCCCATACCGGAAATTTCGCGTAGCCGCGCTCGGCCGCCTGGCGCTCGACGAGCTGCGGATGCCTCGCCGCCTCGCCCGGCGTGACGCAAAGATCCACCGGGATGTCGTTCTCCTCCAGGAGCTGGATCCATTCGGCGGCGTTGCGGCGCCGCAGGACCGCTTCCAGCTTGCGCGAGAGCGCATCGCCATTGGCGCGACGCTTGGCGTCGGTGGCGAAGCGCTCATCGTCGAGCTCCGGCACGAGGCGCACGAAGTTCATCCAAAAGTGCTCCTCTAGGATCCCCAGCGTGAGGCGCTTGCCGTCGGCCGTCTCGAAGACATCGTTCACCGGGAAGAGATGGGCGCGCGGATCGACAGCGGGATCGAGGCTGTGGCGCATGGCGCAGAGGAAGAATGCGGCCTCGAACAGCGACAAATCCAAATACGCGCCCTTGCCTTCGCGCAGCGCGGCGAGGATCGCGAGCGCGGCAAAGGCGCCGCCCGCCATGTCGGCGATCGGCAGCGACGAGCGCGCCGGCTCTTTCAGCCACTGCCCGGGAAACGCGAGGCCGCCCGCCGCGTCCACATAGTTGACGTCGTGCCCCGGGCGCTCGCGCCACGGACCGGTCTGGCCATAACCGGAGATCGAGCAGTACACGAGGCGCCCGTTGTGGCTCCGCAGCGTCTCGTAATCGATGCCCAGGCGCTGCGCCACACCCGGGCGGAAGCCTTCGACCACCACCTGCGCCTGCCTGACCAGTTTCTCGACCACGCTCGCCGCATCAGCGGACTTCAAATCGAGCGCGATGCTGCGCTTGTTGCGGTTCTCGGTGCCGAACTGCACCGGCACGTACGAGCGCCCCGGATCGCCGCGCGGCGGCTCGACCTTGATCACGTCGGCGCCCAGATCGGCGAGCATCGACGAGGCGAAGGGCCCCGGCACGAACATCGAGAAGTCGACCACGTGGATGCCGGCGAGCGGCAGCCAAGGCTCAGACATTCGGTGGGTCGATCCAGTTGTGGAGCGCCATGCCGCCATCGACCACGATGCTGGCACCCGTCACATAGGCGCCGAATCGCTCAGACAGCACGGCGACCGCGATCGCGGCGACATCGGCCGGCGTGCCGAAGCGCCGCAGCGGGATCTTCTCCACCATGCCCGGCGGCGCCTGGAACCCGCCGCCAGGGATCGCACCGGGCGCGACAGCATTGACGCGGATGCCGTGCGGGCCAAGACCCTTGGCCAGCTCCTTCATCAGCATGGTCTCGCCGGCCTTTGCCGCGCTGTAATGCGGCAGATTGCGCGGCGACTCGGCATGCAGCGAGGTGACAAGCAGCATGCGGCCTTTGATCTTCCGCTCGACCATGTGCCGGCCCAGCGCCTGGCACAGGATGAACGCCGCATCGAGATTTACCGAGAGCATCGCGCGCCATTCCTCTTCGGTGACTGCAAGCACCGTCTGGCTTTCCTGCCGCCGCGGGCTCGCGCAGTGCACGAAGAGCGACACCGTACCCAGCCGGCGGATCGCCTCCTCGGCCAGCTTGCGCGCGCCATCGGTCGTGGAAAGGTCGCAGCGCACATCGGCGTCGTTGATGTCAGCACCGAGAACCTGGGCGCCTTCCTCGCGCAGCGCCGCGGCCATACCTTTGCCGATGCCGTTCGCCGTGCCGGTGACCAGCGCCCGCTCGCCCTCCAGCAGCTTCATTTGAGTCCGGCTTTGGCGCGCTTTGCCGCGAGGCGCTCGCGGCTCTTGGCGGTCTCGACCACGAAGCGCACGTGCTTGCCGCGCCCGCACGGCTCGATCGGATCGGTGACAGTGAACTCGAAAGTCACACGGCGCCGATCGACCTCGGTGATCTTCGCCTCGATCACCACCTTCAGGCCGAGCGGCGTCGCCGCGAGATGATCGATCGACACGTGCGCGCCGACCGAGTCCTCGCCGGCATCGAGATGCTCGAGCAGGAAGTCGCGGCAGGTGTACTCGACGTCGCTCACCATGCGCGGCGTCGCGTAGACCATGCCTTCCTTGCCCATGAAGCCGATGCAGCGCGCCTCGTCCACAACTATGGTTTTGCTGATGGCAAGACCCGGTTTGAGCGAAGCCTTCACGGCGCCTTGTATCCGGCGCGCTCGACTGCGCGTTTGAACTCGGTCGGGCCTGCTTTGGCGGGATCGTAGGTGACACGCGCGCGCCCTTCCTCGAGCGACACATCCACGTTTTCGACGCCGGGCACGCCCGACAGCATGCGCGTCACGCTCTTCACGCAGCCCTGGCAATCCATGCCTTCGACCTTCAGTTCGACAGTTTCCATGCGGGCGATAATACAATTTCAGGACATGCCGCACCGCCTCAAGCGCTTTCTGCTCGCCCTCATCGTCGCGCTCGCCGTGCCGGTGCAGGGTTTCGCGGCGGTCAGCGCCGGTCTTTGCATGGCGCTCAAGCACCACGGGGACCACCACCATTCATCCCAAGGCGCGGGTAGCGGTGACCATCACCACAGTCACGACCATGGCGCTACCGGGCACGCGTCCTGCGGCTCGTGCGTGGGCTGCTGCGCCTCGGCGGCCATCGGCAGCTCGGCATGCATCGCCTGTTTTGTTCCTCCGGCTGCAGCACCTGCCGAGGCTGCACGACCCTAGCCCAGCGGCGTTCAGCCCCATCCGCTCGACCGACCTCCGCTCGCTCGCTGATCGCTGACCTCGCCGCGGCGCACCGACGTTGCGCCGTGCCCGCGCGTTCGCGCGCCGGTTCGATTGGATGAGCCATGTACAGAAAACTGGTTGTTGCATTCAGCTTTGCTGCCTTCTCCGCCGCCGGCGCCTTTGCGCAGCACGATCACTCTCACGGCGGCGATAAGGCGCAAGATCACGCCCACCCCAAGGAGACCGCGTTCGGCCGTGCCGCGGATCCCACGAAAGCGCGCAGGACCATCATGGTCGAGATGCGCGACTCGAATGAGTTTTCGCCCTCCGAGATCACCGTGCGGCAGGGCGAGATCGTTCGCTTCGTCGCCGTCAACGCCGGCATCGAGATGCACGAGATGGTCCTCGGCACCATGCAGGACCTGAAGGACCATGCCGCGATGATGAAAACGCAGCGGGACATGCACCACGACGAGCCGCACATCGCGCACGTCGCCCCGGGCAACTCGGGCGTCATCGCCTGGGAATTCACCAAGCCTGGCGAGTTTTATTTCGGCTGCCTGGTCGACGACCATTTCGAGCGCGGCATGGTTGGGAAGATCCGCGTCATTGCCGCCGCGGGCGGCGAGCATCAGCACGAACCCGCCGAAGTGCAGGGCGCGTACGGCGGCCATCCGATGGCGCGCGAATCATCGGGCACGGCGTGGCAGCCCGATGCATCGCCGCATCAAGGGATACATGCGATGTACGGCGAGTGGTCGACGATGACGCACGGCATCGCCAACCTGATCTACGACCAGCAGGGCGGACCTCGCGGCGACCGGAAGACTTTCAGCACCAGCATGCTGATGGTGATGGCGCAGCGCCCGGCAGGCGGCGGCACCGTGGGATTGCGTGGCATGGTGTCGGCCGACCCGCTGATGAGCAAGCGCGGCTATCCGCTGCTGCTGCAGATCGGCGAGGCGGCCAACGGCGCGCCGCTCGTCGACCGCCAGCATCCGCACGATCTCTTCATGGAGCTCGCGGCGAGCTATAGCCGCCCGCTCTCCGAGCGCAGCTCGCTGTTCGTCTATGCCGGCCTGCCGGGAGAGCCAGCTCTCGGCCCGCCCGCGTTCATGCATCGCTTCTCGAGCGAGGACAATCCCGAGGCACCGATCTCGCACCACTGGCTCGATTCGACGCACATCACTTATGGCGTTGTTACGCTCGGCTACGTGCTCGATAACGTGAAAATCGAAGGGTCGGTGTTTCGGGGGCGCGAACCCGATGAGCGCCGCTACGACATCGAAACCGGCAAACTCGATTCGGCGTCGGTACGCCTTTCGTACAACCCGACGCCTGACTGGGCACTGCAATTGAGCCGCGGCCGCATCAAGAGCCCGGAGGAGCTGCATCCGGACGCCGATGTAGACCGAACCACCGCGTCTGTGATTTACCACCGCGCCTTCGGCTCTAGCACCACGCAGACCACC
>VBCP01000101.1 GCA_005888925.1 Betaproteobacteria bacterium
AACACGAACCGCGCCGCATCCTGCGCGCGGTCGACCGCGTGAGCTTCGAGGTGAGCGCCGGCGAGACGCTCGCGCTGGTGGGCGAATCGGGCTCCGGCAAGTCGACCGTGGCGCGCCTCATCGTCGGGCTGCACCGGCCTACCGAGGGGCGCATCGAGTTCGGCGGCCGGCGCATGCAGATGATCTTCCAGGATCCCTACGCCAGCCTGAATCCGCGCTGGCGGGTGCGCGACATCGTCGCCGAGCCGATCCGCGCGCTGCATACGGCGCGAGAGGTCGAGGACCTGCTCGTGCAGGTCGGCCTCGCGCGCGACGACGGCGAAAAATACCCGCACGAGTTCTCGGGCGGCCAGCGCCAGCGCATCTCGATCGCGCGCGCGCTCGCCGGCGAGCCCGATTTCCTGGTGTGCGACGAACCCACCTCCGCGCTCGACGTCTCGGTGCAGGCGCAGATCCTCAACCTGATGACCGACCTGCAGAGCCGCCTCGGCCTCACCTACCTTTTCATCTCGCACAATCTGGCCGTCGTGTCGCAGGTCGCTGATCGCGTCGGTGTCATGTATTGCGGCCGCATCGTGGAGCTCGCAACGGCCACTCAGCTCTTCTCGCGCCCGCGCCACCCCTACACGCGCATGCTGCTCGACGCCGTTCCGGATCTCGCCATGAGCGGCAAGCCGCGCACCCCGGTCGCGGGCGAAGTGCCCAACCCGCTCGCGCCGCCCCCAGGCTGCACCTTTCATCCGCGCTGCCCGCACGCCAACGAGCGCTGCCGGCGTGAAGTGCCGCAACTGCTCGACGACGTGGCCTGCCACGGGGTGGCAGAGGGACGTATCTAGCGGAGGTTGGCTACCCCGAACGGGACATGACCGGCCGCCACATAGGCGCGCGCCGAGTCGACATGGCCCCGCTGGTCGTCGAAGTAGAAGTCGGGCTCGAACGCCTTTAGAAATTCTCCCTTGTCGAGCCCGCCCAGGAACATCAGCTCATCGACCGCGATATTCCACTCCAGCCGGACAGTGCTAAGCCGACCTCGGATACGGAGGCGGGCTTCGTGTTTCTCTCAGTGGGGGCTGCTCGAACTGCGAACTTCACTCACCAAGCACTTGTCTTTGAAGCGAAAGGCCAGACTGAAACAAGCTGGTTCCGCTTTGCTGGGTGGAGTCCTGATTTCGAGGACCAGAATGCGCGCGGCGCGGTGTTCTTTGCGCGGCTCCGCCCGGGCGACTACGAGCTGGTCGACGTCAACTTCTACATCTACAGTCAATACATCACCAGCACCTGGACCGCGAAGCCGAAATTCTCAATCCCGTTCACCGTGCGGCGCGGTGAGGCGATCTACTTGGGCGAATTTCTGGCCTATCCAGTTTTTGGGCGCAATATGTTCGGCATGCAGGTGCCAGGGGGTGGTTACTTCGTCGTATCCGACCGCTTCGAGCGAGATTCAACGCTGTTGAAATCGAAAGAAGAGGCGCCGAAGGATGTATCCATCGTAAGGGCAGTTGTCGACCCGGATAGCGCCCGCGTTCCGTTGATTCGACGCAACGCGAACGAGTTCAAGAACGACTCTGCATCCACTACCGTCCGCCCGGCGCTCATCGTTGCTCGCGAAACGCGTTAATGAACCCCTCTATGGGGTTTTAGCGTAAGTTCGCGACGCCGAATGGCACATGCCCGGCGGCGACGTAGGCCCGTGCCGAGTCGACATGGCCCCGCTGGTCGTCGAAGTAGAAGTCGGGCTCGAACGCCTTTAGAAATTCTCCCTTGTCGAGCCCGCCCAGGAACATCAGCTCATCGACCGCGATATTCCACTCCATCAGCGTGCGCACCGCGCGCTCGTGCGCGGGCGCGCTGCGCGCGGTGACCAACGCCGTCCTGATTCTTACCGAAGCATCTTTTTCGTTCTGCAACCGGTGGAGCGCCTCGAGCAGCGGCTTGAAGGGCCCGGGCGGCAGCGGCTGCAGGGCGTTCACCGTCTCGTGCGCGGTGAACGCATCCAGCCCATCGCGCTGGTAGACGCGCTCGGCCTCGTCCGAGAAGAGCACCGCGTCGCCATCGAATGCGATGCGCAGCTCGTCCGCGTGCCGGCTCGCCGCCTGCGCGGATTCCGGATAGACGCGCGCCGCCGGACACTTGGCGTCGAGCGCGCCCATGACGTCGGCAGCGTCCGCGCGTGAACACGCCGCGCTCGATCTGCAGCCCGGCGAGCTTCGCCGAGCGGAACACGCGCAGACCGGAGACCGGATCGTTCTTCGACAGGATGACAACTTCCACCCGCTGGGCACGGGCCGTGTTGAACGCCAGCAGCTTCTTCACCAGCGGGAACGCCACACCTTCCCGCGCCGGCACGTCGAGCCGCGCGTACTGCAATGCGACATACGCCGCCTCGCCGTCGCGCTCGAAAATGCGGTTTTCCTCCTCGAAATCGAACAGCGCTCGCGAGGAGATCGCCACGACCAGCTTGCCTTCGACCGTATAAGGCATCCCACGACCATGTTACTAGCCCAAAAGCCCTGCCGGCGGCGCTGCAGTTGCGTAGTTCATGGACAAACGCACCCGAAAGAGAGAGCCTTGTGCGTGGCAGGTCGCAATGAAGACTGAGGACACCTCGAGCACCCCTGGCCAGCGCCGGAAGGTGCTCGCCATCGACGACGATGCGTTCATGCGCGGACTGCTGAAATTGCACCTGGAAAATGCTGGCTACGAGGTCCTGCTCGCGGAGGACGGCATCCAGGGCGGATACCTTGCGATGCATGCGGCGCCCGATCTCGTGCTCATCGATGTGCAGATGCCCCACATGAGCGGCTACGAACTGGTCCAGGCGATGAAGGCCGACCCGGCGACCAAACACATCCCGGTTGTGTTCCTGACCTCCGACGACGACGTCGAGGAACGCTCGGGTAAGATCGGCGCCGAAGCTTGTCTGAAGAAACCCGTCAAGGCGGATCGCCTGCTCGCGCTGGTCGGCTTCCTCACGCGGTAAGGGACATTCCGAAGGCTTGGAGCGGTGAAGCGCCGCCGATTCTAAGGGTTAGCGATAAGGCGACCGACCGCGCGTGAACGCGCGGCGTATTGAACGCGAGCAGCTTCATCACCAGCGGGAATGCCACGCCCTGCCGCGCTACATTCTCACAGTAAGAAGTCGCGGGGGTCGATGGCCAGCTTGTCCGCCTCGAGCGTGCGCCGGATGCGGTAGGGTTCGCCGCCTGCGGCCCTGGGCTCGCGCGAAAGATCGACGAGCTTCTGCGGGCGCAGCGGCACACCCTGCGCATCCAGCACGATTGCGACGCGCGGTTGCAGCTTGCGCGAGCGGTTCTGCGCGAGCACGACGCCAACCTCGCCCGTAGTGAGCTCGACCGCGGCGCCGACCGGATAGATGCCGATGCACTGGATAAACTGCTCGACCAGCATTTGGTGGAAGAGCTGGCTGCGCGATTTGTAGAGGACGCCCATGGCGCCAGCGGGCGCCATCTGCCCGGCATAGGGCCGCGCCGAAGTCAGCGCGGAGAAGCTGTCGACGATGGCCGCCATCGAGCCGCGCAGGCCGATCTCGTCGCCCTTCAGGCGCATCGGGTAGCCCGAGCCGTTATGGCGCTCATGATGGCGCAGCACGACCTCGCTGATGCCTGCGGGCAGGCGCCTCGCAGCGCGCAGGATCTCGCCGGCGTGCACGACGTGGCGCTTCGCCGCCTCGTACTCGTCGGGGCCGAGCGCCGCCGGCTTCCTCAGGATCGCGTCGGGCACGCGCAGCTTGCCGACGTCCAGGAGCAGGCCGCACAGGCCGAGCCGGTCGAGCAGCTCCCGCTCGAGCTGCAGGTAACGTCCGAAGGCGATCATGAGGACCGAGCAGTCCAGCGCCCGCTTGAACTCGTACGCCCCCTTGTCGCGCAGCCTCGCGATGAGCAGCATCGCGTCTGGGTTGCGCACGATGCTGTCGGCTATGCGCCCTACCGCGCTCTGCAGCGCCTCTGCGTCGAGCTCGCCCCCGGCGCGCAGCGTGGCGAGCGTCGCGTCGAGCGCGCGCTGGCAAACCTGGTACGTACGCTTCGCCAGCTCCATCTCCTGCTCGACGCTGCGCTGCTCCGGGTAGGCCGCGGTGCCGCATACCCAGCCGCCCGCCGCTGCCGCGCGCGCCGAGGAGACTTCGCTGCGCTCGGCGTCGACGTACACGTGCCGGCAGTGCTGGCGCAACGCGGCAAGCTGCTGCTCCGTGCGCAGCGGAAATCCCTGGAATGCGAATGGCGTCTCGGCCCACGGGCGATCGAGCTCAGCGACGTACATGCCGAAGCGCAAATT
>VBCP01000542.1 GCA_005888925.1 Betaproteobacteria bacterium
ACTTCGCGCCGTAGTAGATGCCGGCGAGCATGATCATCGCGCCCGCGGGATTCATCAGCGCCGTGATCGGCAGCAGCATGGCGATGGTCGCCGGCGGTCCGAGGCCCGGCATGATGCCCACCACCGTACCGAGCAGCACGCCGACGAAGCACCACAGCAGGTTCGCCGGCTGCAGCGCCACCGCGAAGCCCTGGATCAGCCCGCCGAGGATGTCCATCAGGGCAGCGCCACGCCGAGCGCCAGCGGAAACACCGCGTAGAAGCCGGCGACCACGCCGAGCGCCACAAGCGCGGCGACCACCGGCGGGCGCCGGTACATCACGGCGACGATGAAGAAGGTCAGCGCGGCGAAGCTGAGGGCGAAGCCGACCCACTTGAGCAACGCGATCGAGGTCGCGAGCACCGCCCAGGTGGCGAGCGCGCGCCCGGCGCCCCGCCAGTCGGATGGGCTGTCCTTGCCGAAAAGAACCAGATATAGCGAGCAGGCGAGGATGCCCACGCCGTACCACAGCGGAAAAAAGCCGGGCCCGGGCCCGTCGTCGGTCAGGTAATCCCAGCCGCGCGCCTGGACGACGATGTACCCGCCGAGCGCGGCGAGCGCGAGCCCGGACCAGAAGTCCGGGGAGCGGCGGCGCATCTACTTCTTCTTTTTCTTCGCGGCTCTCTTGATGGGCTTGCGCGCCGGCGACTTCTTGGCGGAGATCTTGGGCTGCTTGTAGCGGCCCTTCGGCACGAGCTCGCACACGGTGCCGCCCGGCGCCCGGAACTTGACCGGCACGACGCCGGGATCGCTGATGATCTCGCAGCCGTAGGAGCGCACCTGCCGGGTCGCCGCGTCGATGCTGTCGACCTCGACGGCGAAGTGATGGATGCACGGCCCCTCGCCCGCCGCCCTCGACTCGGCCGACTCGGTGCCGGCGTCGTACTTGATCAGCGCCACGTCGAGCACGCCGTCGCTCAGGTGGCGCGACGTGTGGTCGCGCACCTTCTCGGTGTTCATCTCCACGAAGCCGAAGACCTTCTGGTAGAACTCGGTGGTGCGCTCCAGGTCCTCGACCTTCAGCGCGAGATGCACGATGCGGCTCATCACTCCTCCTTTAGCAGCGGTCTCAGTTTGCGCACATTGCCCAGCTTGTCCAAGTTCCAGACTGCGTCGCACAGGCGACGCGCGCGTGTCTTGCCAAAAACCGGCGCGATGAGATCGTAAGCCTTCGCGTCGACTTCGGCACGCGCCATCGGATTCTCCGCAGTGCCGCGCACCGCTTTCATGTGATGGCGCAGTGTCGTTCCGTTGCGCAGAACGACCTCGACGATCCCTTGCCGGCTCGGCATCGCCTTGGTCAGCGCGTCGTCGCCATGGAGTTCCACCCTGCTCCGCAGCGCGAGGACCTTCCGATCGCGCATGCGCTCCTCGTCGTGTGCGGCTTTGAAGCTCACGCTGCCGTCGAACACCATTACCGCGCACAGGTGCTGCATGCAGATGTCGGGCATGGCGCGATTGTTGGTCGTGTTCGCGCCCTGGTGGGCGACGCGCACTATCAGCCGCTGGACGTCGTCGGCGCCGAACTTGTTTTCCTGCATCAGGTGCAAGAGCGCATCGAGCGGTGCCTGGATCGGCGAGCCGACCGACCAGCGCTTGATGTTGGTGTTCATCACTTCGTAGGCCTCGCCCAGCCCGGCCGCCAGCTTCTCGGGCTCGGGCTTGCGCCCATAGGCGACGAAGAAGCTGCGCTCGCCCGACAGCGCATCGTCCACGCCCGTGAAGCCGTGCGCGACCATCGCGGCCGCGGCGACGCCGTTGCGTGCAGGCATGCCGCCGAAGTCGAAGGCCTTCTCGATGTGCTCTTCGTCGCGCATCCAGCACGAGATGCCGGAAGCCTGCTGCGCCGTGAACGACAGGCAATGGCGCACCTGGCGCTCGTCCAGCCCGGCAAGCGCCGCGGCCGCGGCGGCAGCACCGAACATCGGTCCGAAGCTATGGGTCGAGTGGCCGTCCTCGCGGAACTGGTACGCGTCGAGCGACATCGTCAGCCGGCAGCCGACGTCGTAGCCGAGCGCGACCGCGCGCAGCAGCGCCTCGCCATTACGCTCCCCGCGCTCGGCCATCGCCAGCGCCGCGGGGACGATGCCGCAGCCCGGGTGCGTGAGCGACGGGGCGTGCGAATCGTCGGTCTCGTCCGCATGCGCGAGCATGCCGTTGGCGAGTGCTGCGTTCTCGGCGCTGGTGACGATATTGCTCGCGACCACGCAGGCCTCTTTGGTGCCGCCACGCGTGCGTGCGTAGGAAATCGCTTTTTTGCCCGGCGGCAGGCGCGAGCCGGAGACCATCGCGGCGATGGTGTCGAGCACGTGATGCTTGGTCTTCTCGGCCACCGCCGGTGGCAAGCGCTTCTTCGGCGCCTGGGCGATGTAGGCGCTTAGGCGCTGCATGACCGGAGAAATCGTCACGGCATATATCCGCCGCCGTTGACGTGGATCGCCTGACCCGTGATGTAGCGCGCATCGGGCCCGCAAAGCATGCGCACCATCGCCGCGACTTCTTCCGGCTCGCCGCGCCGGCCGATCGGCGGCGGCGCTGCGCGATGCGCCGGCCGCTCGGGCACGCCGGGCAGCCCGCGCTGGCTCTCGATCGTGCCGGGCACCACGCAATTCACCGTGATGTGATGCGGTGCGAGGTCGAGCGCCAGCGCCTTGGTCATGCCGGCAAGGCCGGACTTTGCGGCGATGACGTGCGCGCGCCCGGTCGCGCCGCGATGGCCGGTGAGGCCGCCGATGTTGATCACCGTACCGCTACCCGACTTCACCAGATGCGGCAGGCAGGCCTGCGTGCAGACGAAGGCCGCGTCCAGGATACTGGAGATCACGCGGCGCCAGTCTTCAAGCGTGATCTGCTCGAAGGGCGCCTCCATGCGCACGGCGGCGTTGTTGACCAGCGCATCGATGCGGCCGAAGCGCGCCACCGTGTCTTCGACCATCGCCGCGACCGCGCGCGGGTCGGTCACGTCGGCGATGTGCACGGCGGCCTTGCCGCCGGCCTGTTCGATCATCGCAACCGTTTCGTCCGCCTGCGCGCGCGAGGTCTTCGCGTTCACCATCACGGCGGCACCGCCGGCGGCGAGCGCGCGGGCTATGGCGCGGCCGATGTTGCGCGCGCCGCCGGTCACCAGTGCGACTTTCCCCGTGAGCTCCTTACCTGCTGTCATTCCAACGCTGGACATGCGGCTCCTAGTGACTGATCGCCGGCAGCCAGGTGGCGAGCGGCGGAAAGAAGATGATGATCACGATGAGCAGCAGCACGCAGGCGATGAAGGGCATGCCGGCGAGGTAGATGTCGCGCATCGTGGTCCCGGGCGGCGCCACCCCTTTCATCACGAAGAGCAGCAGCCCGAAGGGCGGCGTGGTGTAGCCGATCTCGAGCGCAAGCAGCATGATGAGGCCGAACCAGGTGAGGTCGAAGCTCAGCGTCTTCGCCAGGGGAAAGAAGATCGGCGCCGTAAGCAGCATCATGGAGAGCTGGTCCATGAAGCAGCCCAGGAAGAAGATCACGCCGATCATGACCCACAGCATGCCCATCGGCGAGAGCTGGAAGCCGAGCGCCCAGTTCATCAGCCCGCTCGAGGCGCCGGTAAAGGCGAGCACCTGGGCGAAGGTCGCCGAGCCGAAGATGATGAGGAAGGCCATCACGGTGACGCGCAGCGCGCCGTCGAGCGACTTGAGGAACGCCTTCCAGGTCATCGCGCCATAGCAGGCGGCGAGCGCGATCACCGACACCGCGCCGAGCGCCGCGGCCTCGGTCGGCGTCGACCAGCCGACGATCATGATCACCACCGAGAACACGATGATCGCCACCATCGGGATCACGTCGACGAACACGAGCCTGAGCTTCTCGCGCCGGCTGACGAGCGGCGCCGGCGTCTGCGGCGCCGCCGTCGGGTCGAACACCGTCCAGCCGTAGATCAGCACGCCATACATGATCGCGAGCACGAAGCCGGGGATGACGCCGGCAATCAGCAGGTCGCCGACGTCGGTCCTGCCGAGCGTGGCGAGGAGCACCGTCAGCGCGGAGGGCGGGATGATCACGGCGAGGCCGCCCACGCCCATGATCGGCCCGATCGACAGGTATTTGCTGTAGCCGCGCCGCGCCATCTCCGGAACCATGAGCGAGCCGAGCAGCGCACACGAGCCCATGCTCGAGCCCGCCGGACCGGCGAACGCGGTGCCGCCGATCAGCGTGACGAAGGACAGCCGCGCCGGCACGTTGCCGAGGAGCTTGTCCGCGGCATTGAAGCAGCGCCCGGCGAGCCCGGTGTGGAAGAAGAGCTCGCCCATCAGCAGGAACATCGGAATCGGCACCAGCGCGAAGCTCGTCATGCCGCCGAAGCCGTTGTTGATCACCTGCGCGATGCCGGCGCCGCCGCCCATGAAAAGCGCCGCCGCGACCAGGTTGGTGGCGAAGAACGCGATCGCCACCGGGATGCCGAGCATCATCAGCCCGACGCCGAGGCCGAACAGGATCGCCGCCGCCCAGTACCACTCCATGCCCTACTCCTGCGCCTGCGCGGTCAGGCTGCCGAGGAAGTTTTCGCCGCGAATCAGGAAGCGCAGGAATTCGATCGCCATCATCGCGAAGGACAGCGGAATGAAGCCGACCACCATCCAGCGCGGCATGTCGAGCGAGCGCACGTCCTTCTCGTTCTGCAGGAAATCATTCAGCGTCACGACTCCGCCGTACCAGGCGAGCACTGCGCACACGACGATGCAGACCACGCCGATGCACCACGTGAAGATCGCGCGCCAGCGCGGGGAGAGCGCCATCAGCAGGATCTCGACGTAGATATGGCCCTTCTCGCGCACCAGCCACGGCGCGCCGAGGCAGGGCACCGCCAGCAGCGCGTACTCCGTGAAGGTGAAGAAATGCGACGAGCTCTGGTAGCCGAGGTTGCGCAGCACCACGTCGACGAAGATCACAAGCATCATCGCCGCCATGAGGAAGCCGGCGAGCCACGCCATGCCGTGGAGAATGGCGTCGTAGCAGCGCACTACATGCTTCACTCCGGCGTGAAGAGCTGCACGACCTTGTCGTAGTTCTCGGTGCCGCCGGCCTTCTCCATGCGCTCCTTCATGCGCGCCAGGCTCGCGGTGCGCGCCCCGGCGACGAAGCGCTTGGAGGCCTCGGGCGATTGCGACAAGGTCTTGAGACCGCGTTTTTGCAGCTCGACCTGCTCCTTCTTCCAGAGCTCCTGCAGCGCCTGCAGGCTTTCGGTCTCGTGGGCGATCGCCACGCGCTGCAGAATCTCGCGTGTCTTGGGCGAGAGCGAGCTCCATTTCTTCTGGTTCACGAGGATCACCAGAT
>VBCP01000541.1 GCA_005888925.1 Betaproteobacteria bacterium
GTGTCCGTAATGCGCGTTCACGCCCCAACCGTTGCCGAGGTCATAGTTCGCCGCGAGGTCGAGGTAGGTCGTCCCCTTGGTGCTCTGGCCGGTGGGACTCTTGACCGAGAAGTAATCGTCGGTCGCGTAGAAGTACTTCGCCGAGAGGAACTTCCAGCTGCCGCCGACGTAGAGCTCCTTGTTATTGACCTTGGGGTCGGTGCCGGGATACGCGTAGTAGATGTAACCGACGTCGAGGCCAAAATCGCCGAAGGCGTGCTTGTAGCCGCCGTAGAAGTCCATCTCGATGTTACCGCCCGGATAGCCCGCGCCTTGGCTCACGTTGGAGTTCCAGTTGCCAAGGTAGAAACCGCTGGCGTGGGCGTAGTCAAACCCCCCCTGAATCGCCGGGTTGCCATAGGTCTGGTCGATGCCGCGGAACCGGTACTCCGATGCGAGGGTGACGTTCCCGGTGACTGGTGGCGGTGGCGGCGTGGCCGCAGCTTGCTGTGCCGTGGCTGGAGCCGATACTGAGACCGATACCGCCGCAAGCGCGAGTGGCAGGACGAACTTACGCATGTTGATGCTCTCCCTGAGGGTGGTTTAGGAAATTGCCCCCGACAGTTAGCATCTCTTATGCCACTGCTTTTCCTTCTGTCTGATCAAATACATACCGCATAGCAGAAAAGGTTGCGCCCCAGATCAGTGCGTAGGCTTCGCATGCTCGCCCGGCGATGGTGCGCAGCGCAATGCTAAGGTCGCGCGATGACTGACAAGACGCTTTTCGAAGACTTGAGCGAGCGCATCAACGAAGCCCTGCGCAATTCGCCGGCGCAAGACATCGAAAAGAACCTGCGCGTGCTCCTCGCGAGCTGGTTCGACCGGATGGATCTCGTGATGCGAGAGGATTTCGAGACGCAGAAGAGGCTGCTCGAGCAGGCGCAAGCCAAGCTCGCCGCGCTCGAGGCGCGCGTGAGCCAGCTCGAGCGCGGCGCCGACGGCAAGCCGCGCGCGTAAACCGCACGGCGGCAAAGACGTTGCTCGCCTTGGGAACAGGGTGGGCCATGACCGTTGCTACCGTTGCGAGCCGCGCGCTTGCCGGGGTCGACGCGCCCGAGGTCACCGTCGAAGTGCACCTCGGGCCGGGACTCCCGGCATTCCACATCGTCGGACTCCCGGACGCGGAAGTGCGCGAAGCGCGCGACCGCGTGCGCGCGGCGCTCAACCACGCGCACTTCGAGTTTCCTGCGCGCCGCATCACGGTGAATCTCGCGCCTGCCGAATTGCCGAAGGACTCGAGCCGCTTCGATTTGCCGATCGCTATCGGCATCCTCGCCGCAAGCGGGCAGCTCGAACCGCGGGCGCTCGAGGGCCAGGAGTTTGCGGGCGAGCTTTCGCTGACCGGAGAATTGCGGCCGGTACGCGGTGCGCTCGCCATGGCGCTAGCCGCGCGCGGCGCGGGGCGCGCCTTCGTGCTGCCCGAGGGCAACGCGCCGCAGGCAGCGCTCGCCGAAGGCGCGCGCATCCTGCCCGCAAAATCCCTGCTGGACGTCGTAGCGCACCTTGCCGAAGAAGTGCGACTACCGCCGTACAGCGCATCGACGCGGGTAGTGCGGCCGGCCTATCCCGACTTCAACGAGGTCAAGGGCCAGCAGCAGGCCAAGCGCGCGCTTGAAGTGGCGGCGGCGGGCGGCCACAGCGTGCTGATGATCGGGCCGCCGGGCACCGGGAAGTCGATGCTCGCCGCGCGCTTTCCCGGCGTGCTGCCGGCGCTTTCCGAAGCCGAGGCCCTCGAGGTGGCCGCGGTGCATTCGGTCTCGACCAGCGGATTCGACGCCGCGCGCTGGGGAGAACGGCCGTTTCGTGCCCCGCATCACAGCGCCTCCGCCGCGGCGCTGGTGGGCGGCGGCAACCTGCCGCGCCCCGGCGAGATCTCGCTGGCCCATCATGGCGTGCTGTTTCTCGACGAGCTGCCGGAGTTCGACCGCGACGTGCTCGACGCGCTGCGCGAGCCGATCGAGACCGGCCGCGTGGCGATTTCACGCGCCGCCCGCCAGGTGCAATTTCCGGCGCGCTTCCAGCTGGTTGCGGCGATGAACCCCTGCCCCTGCGGGCACTGCGGCGATCGCAGCGGCCGCTGCCGCTGCACGCCGGAGCGCATCGCACGCTATCGCGGACGCATCTCGGGACCGTTGGCCGATCGCATCGACATCAAGCTCGAGGTTCCCGCGCCACGCGATGGAGAACTGCTAGCGCCCGCGGCGAGCGAAGCCTCGGGCGCCATCGCCGAGCGCGTCGCGAGGGCGCGGGAGGCGCAGATTGCGCGTCAAGGCAAGCCGAACGCTCTCCTTGGCACCCGCGAGATCGACCGCCACTGCGCTACCGGGCGCGAGGGCGGCGAGCTTCTGCGGCATGCGCTTGCCCGGCTGCTGCTTTCGGCTCGCGCCTACCACCGTGTGCTGCGCGTGGCGCGCTCGATCGCCGACTTGGCCGGCGCGGGGGCGATCGGCGCAGAGCATGTGGCGGAGGCGATACAGTACCGGCGGCTCGATGCTAGCTTCTAGCCTTCATGGCGACCTATGCGATCGGTGACGTGCAGGGCTGCTTCGACGAGCTGCAGGCGCTGCTCGCCGAGCTGCCCTTCGGCAAAGCCGATCGGCTGTGGTTCGTTGGCGATCTCGTCAACCGCGGACCCAAGTCGCTCGAGGTCCTGCGCTTCGTGCGCGATCTGGGCGATCGCGCTGTTACGGTGCTCGGCAATCACGACCTGCATCTCGTAACGCAGCACGAGGGCTTCGAGCGCCCGCGCAAGGGCGACACGCTCGACGACGTACTGGCCGCGCCGGATCGGCGCGAACTCGTCGGCTGGCTGCGCACGCGCCCGTTGATGCATGCGAGCGCCGGCTACGCGATGGTCCACGCCGGGCTGCTTCCGCAATGGACCATCGATAAAGCACTTGGGCTCGCGGGCGAAGTGGAGGCGGCACTCGCCGCGCCTGACTATCGCGATTTCCTCGCCAACATGTACGGCAGCCAGCCGGATCGGTGGAGCGATGCGCTCACGGGCTGGGATCGCCTGCGAGTCATCGTGAATGCCATGACGCGCATGCGCTTCTCGACACGCGAAGGCAAGATGGACTTTCGGGCCAGAGGCGCGGCCGCGCCGCCCGGATACCACGCCTGGTTCGACCTGCGCCCGAAGGAGAACGTCACCCTGCTTTGCGGCCATTGGTCCGCGCTGGGACTGAAGCTCACCGAGCGACTCGCCGCACTGGACAGCGGCTGCGTCTGGGGTGGCCGCCTCAGCGCGCTGCGTCTGGAAGAGCGCCGGCTCTTCCAGGTACCATGCCCCGGCTATCAGGCCGCCGGAGAGGAATGATGAGCAGCTGCGTTTTCTGCCGCATCGTCGCCAAGGAAATTCCCGCAGCGGTGGTGTACGAGGATGACCAGACGCTTGCGTTCATGGACGCCGGACAGGTGAACCCGGGGCATGTCCTGGTTGCGGCCAAGGGCCACGCGGAAAATCTCTATGAGCTGAATGACGCCCAGGCGGGTGCCCTGCTCCGCACCGCCGCACGCGTGGCGCGGGCGATCCGCGACGCGTACCAACCGCAAGGCTTATCGGTGTATCAGGCCAATGGCAAGGCGGCCTGGCAGACCGTGTTCCACTACCACATGCATCTCATGCCGCGCCACGACGGGGACGGCATGGCCCTCAGCTGGCCCGCGAAGAATCCGCCGCCCGAGAAACTCGCCGAATACGCGGCGGCGATCCGGCGCGCGCTCGTCTAGGGCGTAACGCGCGTCACGCCGCCGGAGCTGAGCAAGCGCACGCGCTGGCCCGGCGTGAACTGCAGATCGGCCTCCTGGACGATGGCGCGCATCTCGCCGCTGTCGAGCTTGACGGTGATCTCGAGCGCGTTCTTCTCGGTCGCCTTGTTCTCCAGGACATTGCCCGCCACGCCGCCGGCCACGCCACCAAGCACCGCGGCGACGCTCGAGCCCGCGCCGTGCCCGACCTGGCTGCCGCCGATGCCGCCTACCGCGCCGCCGGCCGCGGCGCCAAGGCCGGACTGGCTGCCCTCGAGCTTCACTGGGCGCACGGAATCGACCGTCGCCATGCGCACCGTCTGCTCCCGGCCCGCCTCATGCTTGCTGTAGACGTTCCCCGATTCGTGAGTAATGCAGCCGGCGAGGATCATCGCCAGCGTGGCTGCCAAAATTGTCGTTTTCACGCGCTTCATCCTTTCCAGGGTGTATAGCCAAAGGCGCGGCGGAACCGCGCTTCGATCTCGTCGCGGCTCGGCGCGTGGTTCTGGGCGCCGCGCTGCGCGATCTTGATCGCTCCCATCAATGCCCCTAGTTTACCCGTGCTCGGCCAGTCCCAGCCGTGCGAAATGCCGTAGAGCAGTCCTGCACGGTAGGCATCGCCGCAACCGGTCGGATCGACCACCGCCTGTGCTTCAACGCAGGGGATCTCGTGGCGTTGACCGCCGGCGATGATCACCGAGCCCTTGGCGCCCATGGTGTAAATCAGGGCCTTCACTTCCCGGGCTAGCTCGTCCAGCGTGCGTCCGGTGCGTTCTTCCAGGAGCTTGCCCTCGTAGTCGTTGACCGCCACGTACTCGGCGAGCTTCACGAACTCGCCAAGCTCCTGCGCCGAGAACATCGGCAGGCCCTGGCCCGGGTCGAACATGAAGGCGATGCCCTCGCCTGCGCATTCGCGGGCGTGCTGCAGCATGCCCTCCTTGCCGTCGGGGCCGATGATCGCCAGCGTGGCGCCGAGCGCGCGCGTGACGTGGTTCTCGTGCGAATAGTTCATCGCCCCGGGATGAAACGCGGTGATCTGGTTGTCGTCGAGGTCGGTGGTGATGAACGCCTGCGCGGTGAACTGACCGGGGATGCGCTTCAGGTGCTCGGTGCCGAGGCGTAACCCGCGCAGGCGCTCGAGATAGGGCCCGATATCTTCGCCGACCGTCGCCATGACCAGCGGGTCCTCGCCGAGGAGCCTCAGGTTGTACGCGATGTTGCCCGCGGTGCCGCCGTACTCGCGGCGCATCTGTGGGGTAAGAAAGCAGACGTTGAGGATGTGCAGCTGATCGGGCAGCAGGTGATTACGGAAGCGGTCGGGAAACACCATGATGGTGTCGTAGGCGATCGAACCGGTGACCAGTGTTTTCATGAGGGGTAGAAGAGATAGAGGCGGTAGCCCGTGGCGCGCGTGCGGCTCGTGTCGAGGAATACCCGCAAGGCGGCTTCGGTGCCGCCGGCGATGCCTTGGCGCACCAGCTCCTCGCGGCGCGCCGGCTCGAGATAATCGCGCGGCGCGAGCACCCGCCGCAGCACCGGGCGGTCGACCTCATCGGTCAGCGTGAGCTCGAGCGCCGGGTAATCCTGCGGAAAGCTCGCGCGATTGCGGATCACGGCGTTCAGCACGATCAATCCTTCGCGGCGCGAATCGGCCTGCAGTTCGGAGGAATCGATGCTCATCAGCTCCGGCCGCCGCGGCAACGGTACCTCGCAGCCGAGCGGCCGGCACAGCGCGCGCAACGGCTCGCGCGCTTGCGGGGCGGCAGCGGCGAGTTCGGCGCGAAAGCGATAAGCGAACTGCGCGGCGATGCCCAGCGCGGCGAGCAGCGCGGCAGCGCCCCAGAGCCACCTCGAGCGGCGCGACGGAGCTTCCTCGGCGAGGAAGTCCGGCATCGGCTGCGCGGCTGCGCCGACCGCGGCAGCCGCCGGCCGGCGGCCGGGGTCGAACAGTCCAAGCTGCGGCGAGGGCTCGAGCGCCAGGCGCTCGTCGCCCTCCTCCACGAGCGCGGCGACGCCGTTGAATATCCCGCCGCATTTGCCACAGCGCACGGTTCCCGAGTGCGCCGCGAGCTGCGAGCTCTGCACGCGAAAGGTCGTGCCGCATACCGGGCAGCGGGTGATGAGGCTCATCGGCGCACTCCCGCGATCAGCGCCCAAGCCTCTTCGCGCGCCGCGATCGCCATTTCGAAGTGCGCGCGGTACGCCTGGACGACCTCCTCGGCCTGCGACTCGAGCAAGCCGGCGAGCGCGAGGTGTGCGCCGCACTCGGTGCGCGCCGCAATCAGCGGCTCGAGCACGATCAGCGGCTGCGCGAGAATGTTGGCCACCAGGACATCATAACGGCCCGGCGCGAGCACCTCGGACAGGCAGGCGCTGACTGCGACGGCGTTGGCGCGCGCGTTGTCTCGCGTCACTTCGACTGCCTCGGGGTCGATGTCGACCGCATCGACTCGTGCCGCGCCGAGCTTGGCCGCGGCAATGGCCAATATGCCGGAGCCGCAGCCGTAGTCGAGCACGCGCTCGCCGCCGCGCATCGTCCGGTCGAGAAACGCGAGCACCAGCTTGGTGGTGGGATGACTGCCGGTGCCGAACGCCAACCCGGGATCGATGCGCACGACATGCGCGACGCCATCGGGCGGCTGGTGCCAGCTCGCACCGATCCACAGGCGGCCGACGCGCACGGGAGCGAACTGCGCCTGGCTGCGCCGTATCCAGTCCTCGTCCTCCACTGCGCGCACCGCGAAGGGGATGTGCCCCGGCTCGCCGCAACGCTCGAGCGCGTGAGCGAGCGCGGCTGCCGGATCGGCGGCCTCGGCGAACAGCGCATCCAAAACCGCGCGCGGGCTGTCGAGCGCCTCGATGCTCACGGACTGGGCCCCGGCATCGAGCAGCGCCTCGCTCAAGGCGTCGGCGGCCGCGTGTTCGACCTCCACCCGGAGCGCGCGCGAGGGCATCACTTCTTCTTGGTCTGCTCCTGCGCGAGCTTCTGCTCGAGGTAATGGATCGAGACGCCGCCGCGCACGAAGCGCGTGTCGTTCAGGAGCTCGCGATGCAGCGGAATATTGGTCTGGATGCCTTCGACCACCATCTCCGAGAGCGCGATGCGCATGCGCGCAATCGCCTGCTCCCGGGTGGCGCCGTACGCGATCACCTTGCCGACCATCGAGTCGTAATACGGCGGCACGCTGTAGCCTTGGTAGACGTGCGAATCGACGCGGATCCCCGGGCCGCCCGGCGGGTGGTACGAGGTGATCTTGCCCGGCGACGGCGTGAAGCGATAAGGATCCTCGGCGTTGATGCGGCACTCGAGCGCGTGGCCGCGCAGCACGATGTCCTTCTGGCGAAAGCGCAGCTTCTCTCCCGCGGCGACGCGGATCTGCTCCTGCACTAGGTCGATGCCGGTGATCATCTCGGTCACCGGGTGCTCGACCTGGATGCGCGTGTTCATCTCGATGAAGTAGAACTCCTCGTCCTCGAACAGGAACTCGAAGGTGCCGACGCCGCGGTAGCCGATCTTGCGGCAGGCTTCGACGCAGCGCTCGCCGATGCGATCGCGCAGCTTGGCCACGAGATCCGGCGCCGGCGCCTCCTCCATCACCTTCTGGTGGCGCCGCTGCAGCGAGCAGTCGCGCTCCCCCAGATGGACCGCGTTCTTGTGGGCGTCGGCGAGCACCTGGACCTCGATATGCCGCGGCCGCTCCAGGTATTTCTCCAGGTAGACCACCGGATTGGCGAATGCGGCCTGCGCCTCGCTTCGCGTCATGTTCACGGCGTTGAGCAGCGCCGCCTCGGTATGCACTACGCGCATGCCCCGCCCGCCGCCGCCGCCGGACGCCTTGATGATCACCGGGTACCCCACCTTGCGGGCGATGCGCACGATTTCCTTGCCGTCGTCGGGCAGCGCGCCTTCCGAACCCGGCACGGTGGGCACGCCGGCCTTGGTCATCGCCGTTTTCGCGCTCACCTTGTCGCCCATCAGCCGGATGTTCTCGGGGCGCGGGCCGATGAACACGAAGCCCGAGCGCTCGACCTTCTCGGCGAAGTCGGCGTTCTCGGCGAGGAAGCCGTAGCCGGGATGAATCGCCTCGGCGTCGGTCACTTCCGCGGCGCTGATGATCGCGGGGATGTTGAGGTAGCTCGAGGCGGCAGGCGGCGGTCCGATGCACACCGACTCGTCGGCGAGCTTGACGTATTTCGCCTCGGTGTCGGCCTCGGAATGCACCACCACCGTGCGGATGCCCATCTCGCGACACGCGCGCTGGATGCGAAGCTCGATCTCGCACCGGTTGGCGATCAAGATCTTTTCGAACATCTAGGCGAGGATGAAGAGGGGCTGGCCGTATTCGACCGGCTGGCCATTTTCGACGAGGATCGCTTTGACGCTCCCCGAAGCATCGGCCTCGATCTCGTTCATCAGCTTCATCGCCTCGATGATGCAGATGGTGTCGCCCTCCTTGACCGCCTGGCCGACTTCGACAAAGACCTTGGCGTCCGGCGACGGCGAGCGATAGTACGTGCCGACCATCGGGGCCTTGACGACGTGACCTTCCTGGCCCGTTTCGGCTTCAGCCGCCGGCGCCGCAGCGGGCGCCGGGCGCGACTCGGCGGGCGGCGCCATGGCG
>VBCP01000544.1 GCA_005888925.1 Betaproteobacteria bacterium
GCACCTACGAGTACGCAGCGCGCCACTTCGGCGGGCCGAACCTCTACCTGGACGGCATGCGCAAGAACGTGAGCTACGTCGCCGACAGCCCGGCGCCGGCGCTGCGTCGCCGGCCGCCGTATACGCTGCTCCCCGAAGTGCAGCCGTACCCGCGCGACCTCTTCGGCCTCGCTCATTAATCAGCGCCGGCGTCGGCCCGAGTGCGACAATCGGCGCACGGAGGCTCTATGACCAGTCGTCGTGAATCGCTGAAAGCGCTCGCCGCGTTCGGTTCCCTCGCCTCGCTCGCGCGACCCGCGCGAGCGCAGTCCGAAGCCGATATTCCGCCGCAGGGGATCGGGCACCGCATCAAGCACGTGTCCTACAGCGACCAGGGCGGGAAACCCGACGCCGTGCAGGTCATGGTCAACCGCCGGCACGTGTACGTCGGCCATATGTTCAGCGGTGGCATCACGATCCTCGACGCAGCCGACCCGCGGCAGCTCAAGCCCGTGCACTACTGGCACGCGGGCGGCCTCACGCGCACCCACCAGCTCCAGGTCGCGAACGACATCCTGCTCGCGGCCAACGGCGCCAACATCGTCGCGCTGCAGTCCTACGACAACCAGCGCGGCTACTTCGAGAACAACCTTGTCGACAGCATGACCAAGCAGGGCAAGTTCCGCTCGGGGCTCAGCATCCATGACGTATCGAAACCGGGCGAGCTGCGCGAGATCGCCTTCCTCGAGATTCCCGGCTTCGGCGTCAACCGCTCGTGGTGGCCGGGGGGGCGCTACGCCTATGTCTCGGCGCATTTCGACGGCTTCACCGACCACATGCTGTGCATCGTCGATCTCAACAACATCACCAAGCCCGAGATCATCTCGCGCTGGTGGCTGCCGGGCATGAACCGCGCTGCGGGCGAGGCGCATTTCGACGGCTTCACCGACCACATGCTGTGCATCGTCGATCTCAACAACATCACCAAGCCCGAGATCGTCTCGCGCTGGTGGCTGCCGGGCATGAACCGCGCTGCCGGCGAGAAGCCGGCGCTGCCGCCCGGACGCCGCGCCGCGCTGCACCACATGCTCACGTCGGGCGACCGTGGCTACGCGTCCTGGCGCGACGGCGGGCTGACGGTGCACGACATCAGCGATCCGCGCAATCCCAAGCTGCTGTCGCACATTAATTGGTCGCCGCCGTTCCCGGGAGGCACGCACACCGCGCTGCCGCTCCCCGGGCGCAACCTCGTGGTGGTGGCCGACGAGGCGAATGCCGAGAAGTGCGCCAAGGGGATGTTCCACACCTTCGTGCTCGACATGCGCGCGCCGCAGAACCCGGTGCCGATCGCCACGCTCCCCACCCCGAGAGATAGGGACTACTGTGCGGCGCCCGGGACTTTCGGCCCGCACAACCTGCATGAGAACCGGCCGGGCTCGCTGCAGAGCGAGGAGACGATTTTTTCGACCTACAACAACGCCGGGGTGCGCGTGTTCGACATCAAGGACGCATTCGCCCCCAAGGAAGTCGCCTACTGGGTGCCGCCGACCCCGCAGAAGATGATCGACCCGCGGCCCAAGGTCACGCGCGCGGCGAAGACCGCCGACCTCTACGTGATGCCCGACGGACTGATGTTCGTCACCGACTGGAACGCGGGGCTCAATGTGCTGCAGTACCTGGGTTAGCCGTAGGTTAGAATCCGGCCCCTCATGAAACGCAAATACGGCAAGGCCAAGAGCCGCGAGACCATCGCAGAGCAGCGCATGCGCGAGGCGGCGAAGCAGATGGGCGACAACAGCCACAACTTCGGCTCCGACTCCCGCAAGGGCGCGGTCTCGCGTGGCAAATTGCGCGGGCGCGCCTACCGCGCAGGCTAAAAAGCACACCCGGTCAAACCCAGCGCAGACTCTGGCGTCCGGGCGGACTACCCCGGGCGGGTGCGGGCATCACGCGGGGTCATCAAGATGGCCGCGTGGTCAATTTCCAGCTGCGTGCCCTGCGCAAGGCTGCCCGCATCCTCGGCGGCGAAGAACGGCTGCGCGGCGTGCTCGACGCGCCGCCGGGCGCCTTTGCGCGCTGGATGCAGGGCGCGGAGCCCGTGCCCAACGACGTTTTCCTGATGATCGTCGACTTTCTCGCCGACATGGAGTCGGGCGTGCAGCCCTTCGGCTCCGCCGGCGAGACGCTGCCCGCCCGCTCGCGCTAAATCGCTTATCCTTTCGTCCGAGAGAATGGATGGAAAGCGAAGAAACACCCCGCTGGCCGACCAATCTCGACCGCAGCGCGATCGAGCAGCGCCTCATCCACGCGCGCGCCACCGCCGAGAAGCAGGGCTGGAAGGAAGTCGCCGCGCTGCTTGCCGGCGTGGAGACGAAATCCGCCGCGGAGATCGCCAAGAGCGTGATGGCCGCCCTCGAGTGGCTGCAGCGGCAGCCCGAGCTGCGCGCCTTTACGCTGCAGCTCCAGATGGTGGCGCTGAACCTCAAAAATCTTAAGTAGTGCGGCTCATCACCTGGAACGTCCAGTGGTGCCGCGGCATCGACGGCGTGGTCGATCCGGCGCGCATCGCGCACGAGGCGCGGCGCATCGCCGACCCCGACGTGCTGTGCTTGCAGGAGATCAACGCCGGCTTCGCCGATCTACCCGGGAGCCAGGGCGAGGACCAGGTCGAGGCGCTCCGGCGCGAGTTCCCGGGCCACTTCGTGTGCTTCGCTGCCGCGGTCGATGTGCCGGGCAACGAAGGCACGCGCAAGCGCTTCGGCAACCTCATCGC
>VBCP01000543.1 GCA_005888925.1 Betaproteobacteria bacterium
GGCGCAGCCGAGCTCGACCGCGGCGCGCGTCAGCTCGATCGAATCGCTGATCGCGCAGTGGCCGGTGCCGGGCATCAGCGTCGCGGGCGACACGCCGCCCTTCACCAGTACCTCGAGCAGCCGCCGCTTCTCGGCGACCGACATCGAATTCGCTTCGCTGTTGGTGCCGAAGATCGCGAGCCCCGCGCAGCCGCTCTTCAAGAGCCAGCGGCAGTGGCGCACGAAGCGATCCTCGTCGGGCGCATAGTCTTTCCGAAAGGGAGTAACGACCGGGGCCAGCACGCCCTCGATGTGCTTCACTTTGCTGAGGCTCGGTTTCATGTCAGTCGATCTTTGCGCCAGAGGCCTTGACGATCGGCGGCCAGCGCGTGAGTTCGGCCTTCAGCATGTTGGCCATGTCCTCGGGCGTGCCGGGGATGATGTTGTAGCCCAGATCGGTCATGCGCTTGATGAATTCCGGCGCCTTCGTCACTTGGACCGCGGCGGCATTCAGGCGCTGGATCACGTCCTTCGGCGTCCCCGCCGGCACCGACAGGCCGAACCAGACACCCGACTCGTAGCCGGGCACGCCGGCCTCGGCCATCGTCGGCAGGTCGGGCAGCGCCGGGTCGCGTTTCGCGCCGGTCGTGGCGAGCGCGCGCAGCTTGCCGGACTTGATGTGCGGCAGCGACGAGGGAATGTTGTCGAACATCATGTGCACCTGCCCACCGAGGAGGTCGGTGACCGCCGGGCCGGAGCCCTTGTACGGGATATGCAGCATGTCGACGCCGGTCATCTGGGTGAACATCGCGCCCGACATGTGGATGCTGGTGCCGTTGCCGCTCGAGGCGTAGGTCCACTTGCCGGGCTGGCTCTTCGCGAGCGCGATCACTTCCTTCACGCTCTTGGCGGGCACGGAAGGATGCAGCACCAGCACGTTGTTCAGCGAGACGAGCGGCGCGACCGGCACCAGATCCTTGTTCGGATCGAACGGCATCTTGGCGTAGAGCGCCGGGTTGATCGCCTGGATGCCGCTCGTCGTCATGAGGAGCGTGTAGCCGTCGGGCGCGGCGCGCGCCACTTCCGCGCCGCCGAGGTTGCCGCCGGCGCCGGGCTTGTTCTCGACGGTGACCGGCTGCCCGAGGATCCTCGTCAGCTCGTGCGCGCTCGCGCGCGAGGCGATGTCGACCGCGCCGGCGGGCGGGAAGGGGCAGACGAGGCGGATCGGTTTGGATGGATACGCTTGGCCGAAAGCGAGCAGCGGGAAGAGCAGCGCAAGTGCGAAAAGACGGGACACTGGGAAACCTTTAGGCAGTAAAGTGCGAGCCGCGATTATGGCCGACCTCAATCAAGTAGTCAGCATCGAGGACCTGCGCCAGCTCGCCCGGCGGCGCCTGCCGCGCGCCATCTTCGATTTCTTCGACGGCGGCGCGGAGGACGAGGTCACGCTGCGCGAGAACCGCGCCGCCTTCGAGCGCGTGCGCCTGCTGCCCAAGGTGCTGGTGAACGTCGCGGCCGTCGACATGAAAGTCCAGTTGCTGGGTGGACAAGCCGCGCTGCCGTTGGCGATCGCGCCGACCGGCGGCATCAGCGCCGGGCGCGCGGGGGCGGAGCTCGCGCTGGCGCGCGCCGCCAAGGCGTTCGGCGTGCCGTTCACGCTCGCCACCCCGGCCGCCTTCACCATCGAGCGCGTCGCCGAGGAAGTCGGCGGCCGGCTCTGGTTCCAGCTCTATGCGGTGCGCGAGCATGAATTCCGCGAGAAGCTCATCGCCAGGGCCAGCGCGGCCGGCTATGAAGCGATGCTGGTCACCGTGGATCTGCCGGTCTCGGGCAAGCGCGAACGCGATCCGCGCAACGGCTTCCGCACGCCCTACAACCCGAACTGGCGCAATTCGCGCGACGTGATCTTCAAGCCGGGATGGCTGCTCGAGATCATCCGGCACGGCCTGCCGGGCATGGCGAACTTCGATGGCTACCGCTTCACCTCGCCGCACGGCACCGACATCGCCACCGCGGTCGGGCGCGAGATGGACGCGGCGCTCGACTGGGAGGCGATCAAGCGCATTCGCCAGCTATGGCCGCGGAAGCTCCTGCTTAAGGGGGTAGAGCGCCCCGAGGACGCCGAGCGCGCTGCCGCTCTCGGCTGCGATGGCGTGGTGGTGTCGAACCATGGTGGCCGACAACTGGACGGCGCCGCGCCGACTTTGGAAGCACTACCCAATGTCGCGCGCGCGGTCGGTTCCAGGATGACCGTTTTGCTCGACGGCGGCGTGCGCCGCGGCGTCGACATCCTCAAGGCGCGCGCGCTCGGCGCGCACGGCGTGCTGACCGGCCGCGCTACCCTTTTTGGCGCGATGGCGGGCGGCGAGCCGGGTGCGCGGCGCGCGCTCGAGATCCTGGCGAGCGAGCTCGAGCGCTCGATGCAGCTTTGCGGCGTGCGCTCGGTGGGCGAGATCGGGCCGGACCTGCTCGCGCCGCGCTAGCACTCCGCGCGCGCGACTCTTCGTACGAGACTACCGGCTGGCGCGCCGTCGTCAGCATCTTTTCGAGCTTGCCGAGGAGTTCGGGTTGGTTTCGCTCGAGCTGCCGTCGCACCAGTCCGAGATCGAGCCCCGGGTTGGAGCGGATCAGTTCCAGTGCATCGACGAAGTTCCGCTCCTGCGAGGAAGCGAGATAGAGCCACAGCAGCGCTTCGGGCGAAGGCGCCTTCACCGCCGTGCCGAGGATAACGGCGTCGCGGGCATTGGCGAGCGCGAAATCCTCGGCCGATGCGCCGGCATACAGGATGTCGATCTCGACATCCGCCTGCTTGAACTTGGAATGGAACGCGCCGATGCTCACCAGCTCGAACCCGGACGCGAGCGCCTTGTCGATCTCGTGCTTGCGCGCCGGATCGACGAACGCGTCCACGTCGATCGTCATGCGCGGCCGGACGTAGAGCGACAGCGCATTCGCGCCGCCGATGACGTAGCGCACGTCGCGGGCGCGCAAGATCCCCACCAGCTTCGCGAGCACTGGCTTCATCGCCGGGCGATGCGCTTCGACGAGCAGCTCGAAGGGGTCCATTCACTATTATGGACCGCTAGCCCTTCTGGCGTGATGGCGCGCGCCGTGCCGGACGCACGGCGCGGACGCGAGATATTTTCGAGCGCGGCCGAGATCGGCCCGGGGCTGGTTTTTTCCGAAACTCCCGGACGTAGTCCGGCGCGGTGAAGATCCACTCGAGCGCGTCGTAATAGCGCTCGGGGCTGCGTCCCTGGTAGATGCTGTTCCTCACCTGGCGCGGCACGCCGTCGGGCGCGTGGAACATCAGGCCGATCAGGCTCGCCGACATCTGCACGCGCGAGGCGCGCACCAGGCGCGTCGCCTGGTATTTCGCGAAGGCGGCGGGAAAATCGCCGTCGAGCTCGTCCGCGCACGCGGCGAGGCACACGGCGTCCTCGAGCGCCATCGCCGCGCCCTGCGCGAGATACTGCAGCATCAGGTGCGCCGCATCGCCGAGCAGCGTGACGCGGCCCTCGGTCCAGTTCGGCACCGGCTCGCGAAAGCGCAGCATCCAGCGCTTGAACACCTTCGGTACACGCAGGATGCTCATCGGCTTGTCGCAGTTGTGCGCGAAGAGCGGCAGCACCTCTTCCGGCGGCGCGTCCTCGTTGCGCCCACTCATCGCCTTGTCGCGCACCACGGTTGCGACCAGGTTGAAGAGCTTCCAGCCGCGCAGCGGGTAGTGGACGATGTGCGAGTTGTGGCCGGCCCAGAGCGTCGCCGCCGCCCAGCGCAGGTCCTTCGGCATCTCGTCGACCTTGAGCACCGCGCGATAGCACATGTGGCCCGAGACCGGCGGCTCGCCGTCCTTGACGATGCGCTCGCGCACCACCGAGCGGCCGCCGTCGGCGCCGACGAGGACGCTGCCGGCCACGCGCGGGCCGCCGGCGGCGGTCTGCACCACCACCTGGTGGTCCTCGACGTGGAAGCCGGCGACGCGGGTGTTGGCGCGCAGGTCGATCAGCGGGCTCGCGCGGCAGCCGTCGAGCAGCGAGCCGTGGATGTCCGCCCGATGGGTCACCGCGTAGGGATTGCCGAAGCGCTTCGCGAAGCGCGCATCGAGCGGGATGTCGATCACTCTTTCGCCGCTGACGCCGTCCATCATCAGCAGCCGCTCGATGAACACCGCCTCGCGCTTGACGAGCTCGCCGACGCCCAGCGCGTCGATCGCGTGCCAGGCGTTCGGCGCGAGCTGGATGCCGGCGCCGATCTCGCCGAACTCGGGCGCCTGCTCGAGCACGATGCTTTTGAATCCCTTGCGCGCCAGCGCCAGCGCCGCGCCGAGGCCGCCCAGGCCGCCGCCCGCGATGATGACGGGAAGTTGATTCCTAGAGGAGGATGGCGATGCCATCGAGCTCACCTTCCGAGTTGATCAGGTCGATGCGCTTGTGCGCGATGCGGAACGTGTCGCCGCTCTTGCGCAGCCGGTGCTCGACCAGCGCGCCGTAGAGCCGCTGTTTCTCGTTGCGGAACTCCACCAAGGTGAGCGTCGAGCCGATGCGCAGCTCGCCGTTCGCTTCGCCGAGCGGCACCACATTGCCGACCTGGTGCACGGTGCGCGCGAGCGGCAGGCGGGCGTGCGCGCGAGGGTGGCGGATCTGCTTCACGCGCAGCTCGAGGAGCGTGCGGTCGTCGTGGATGATCGATGAGGTCTCGTAGGGATCCTTCTGTCCCTGCTCGAGCGGCACCCAGTAGGTCGCATCGTCGGTGAAGAGCGCGAGCCACTCTTCGTAGCGCTGCGTGTCGAGCAGCCGCGCCTCGTGATACAGGAACTGTTCAGGCGTCACGAGTCATGTAGTCCAGCCAGGCGCGCATCTGCGCGCGGATGAACACTTCGCTCGTGCCGGTGGCGCCGCGGCGGGTGCCGTCGGCTTCGTCGACGTCGCGGCCGTAGCCGCGGCCGATGTACACCCAGTCGAGCGCGCCCGACGAGAGCCCGTGCTGGATGCGCTCGTACACCTCGAGATCGTCGGTCAGCACCCACGAGCCGGTGCCGTTCACCACGTTGGCGAAAGCCACCGTGTCGCGAAACATCTGCGCGGGCGCGTGCTTCATGCGGAACGAGTAGGTGTAGACCACCGAGCGGTCCACCGCGACTGGGTGGATGATGCGCAGCTGGCGGAACTGGCTCATGAACGAGCAGTTGGGATAGACGATCGTGTTCCACAGCGTGACGCGCAGGATCTGGTCCGCCCGCCTCTCCCCGACCTGTTGCGCGAGCAGGCGGCGATATTCATCGAACGCCGGATTGCCGAGGCCGGCGACCAGGCGATCGTCGTCGTGGTAGTCGCCCATGAAGCCGTGCCCGCGCGGCGTCGTCCACATGCCGGTGCCTTCCCACACGGCGTCGGGCGCGCCGTTCTGGCGCATCTGGCGCACCGCGATGTCGTAGTAGTGCTCTTCGCCCGGCCTGCCCGGCTCGGGTGCGTTGCGCGCGACCGCAACGGATGAGGCGTGCACGTAGGCGGGATGCGCGCCGTCGAGGTGGTTCTCGAGCATCAGCTTCCAGTTGCCGTTGTAGCCGTGCTTGAAGACGCCGCCGGCGATTTCGAGCTCGCCGCCGGGAGCGCGATCGACGAGATCGTCGAACGACGCCTTGGCCGGGCCGAGGAACTCTTCGAGATCCGGCCCATCCGCGGCGAGCGAGGCGAAGATGAAGCCGCGGTAGCGCGCGATGCGTGGCACGGGCTTCAGTCTGAGTTGACTGGTGGCGCCCTGCGGGTAGCCGCTCGCGAACGGCACCACCTTCAGCGCGCCCGAGCGGTCGTAGCTCCAGCCGTGGTAGGGGCAGACGAAGCGCTCGGCGTTGCCGCGGCCTTCGGCGCACACCATCGAGCCACGGTGCGCGCAGCGGTTGACGAGCACGCCGATGTCGCCGCTGTCCTGCCTGACGACCACCACCGGCTCGCGGCCCATGCGGGTGGTGAAATAGTCGCCCGCGCGCGGCAGCTGACTCTCATGCCCGAGCACCAGCCAGGCGCGGCCGAAGATGCGCTCCAGCTCGAGCTCGAAGATCGCCGGGTCGGCGTACACCGAGCGGTGCACGCGGTCGGGCTGCACCAGCATCGCGAGTTGTTCGTTGGCGGCCATGCGAAAATTGACGGAGCTGCCTAATGGTAAACCGGATGGACCAAGGCTCTGACGCAGTGAAGCGCACCGAGACCGCGCGGCGCATCGCCGACGAGCTGGCCGAGTGCGGCGTGAAGCTCGTCGCGAGCCTGCCCGACAACTGGATCAGCGGGCTCATCACCCACCTGGAAGGCGACACGCGCTTTACGCACGTGCCGGTCAACCGGGAGGAATCGGCGATCGGCCTGTGCGCCGGCGCCTACATGGGCGGCCTGGGCTCGGCGGCGCTGATGGGCGCCTCGGGCTTCATGACCTGCATCTACGCCATCACCAAGATCAACTACAGCTACGAGGTGCCGCTGCTCCTGGTGATGACGCTGCGCGGCAGCTTCGGCGACCATCACAAGCATCACATCTCGAACGGGCTCTACCTGCAGCCGGTGCTGCAGGCGATCGACATGCCTTACATCATCGTGTCGCGCCCTGATGAGCTGGGTGCGATCGGGCGCGCCTACCGCCACAGCCGCACCTTCGCGCGACCGAGTGCGGTGCTGCTCGCCCGCGAGCTGCTGCGATGAAGTACGTCGACTGTTTCAAATTCCTCGCCGGCCGCCGCACCGAGGAGCTCGTCATCACCTCGGCGGGCAACTCGGGGCAGGCGTGGTGGACGGCGACGCGCGATTCCGAGCGCTCGTTCTATCTCGATGCCTCGATGAGCCTCTCGACCATGTTCGCCTCGGGGCTCGCCGTGGCGCTGCCGAAGAAGCGCGTCTGGGCGTTCATGGGCGACGGCGCTTTCTGCATGAACCCCGGCATGCTGATGGTCGAGCGCCAGATGAATCTCTCGAACCTCACGCACTTCCTGGTCTCCAATCGCGCCTATGGCGCGACCTCGAACGCGCGGCTGCCGAATTCAACGTCGAACGACTACGCGGCCATCGCGCGCGGCTGTGGCCTCACGCGCATCCACGCTTTCACGAGCCTCGCCGAGCTCGAGCGCGGCTTCGAGGCAGCGGTGCCGAAGACCGCGTCGGGCCATACGATGGTGGTGCTGGAAGTCGAGCCGTTCTCGGACGAGGAGCAGAAGCTCGAGCAGCCGCCGTTCGACGGGCCGGAGATGAAATACCGCTTCGCGCGCGCGCTCGAGCGCGAGACCGGCGCCTCGATCATCGGTTACCGGCTCTGAGGCGGCTCGGTGTCGCCCTCGCGGGCTGGCTCATGGCGCAGGCCGCCATGGCCGCGTATCCCGAGAAGCCGATCCGCGTCGTGCTGCCCTATGCTCCCGGCGGCAGCGGCGACCTCATCTTCCGCAGCATCCAGCCGGGCATGGAGAAGCGGCTGGGGCAGAGCATGGTGCTCGACTTTCGCACCGGCGGCGCCGGCCTGATCGGCGTGCGCGAGGTCGTGAAGTCGGCGCCCGACGGCTATACGCTCGCCTTCGGGCCGACCAACAATTTCGTCATCGACCAGCACCTGCACAAGGCGCTCGGCTACGACCCGCTGCAGGCGCTCGTGCCCGTGACGGTCGTCGCCGACACGCCCTATCTGCTCGTCATCAACGCCGCGACCCCGGCGACCAGCTATGCTGAATTCACCGCCTACGCGCGAGCGAACAGGCGAAAGCTCAACTATGCCTCGCCGGGCCCCGCGACCGTGCCGCACCTCTCGGGATTCATGCTCAACGAGGCGATGGGCGCCGAGATGACGCACGTCGCGTTCCGCGGCAACTCGCCGGCGATCCTCGCGCTCCTCGCCGGCGAAGTGCACATGATCGTGCACAGCTACGGCTCGATCGCGCCGCTGTTCGGCGCGCGCAAGCTGCGGGCGCTCGCCGTCGCCGCGGGAGAGCGGCTGAAGGTGATGCCGGATGTGCCGACCACCGCCGAAGCGGGAATTCCGGACGGGGTGCTGCTCAGCAACTGGTGGGCGCTCGCCGCGCCTCGCGGCACCGATGCGCAGATCGTCGAGCGCCTTGCGCGGGAGGTGCGGACCACCCTCGCCGAGCCGGAAGTGCAGAAGCGCTATGTCGAGCAGG
>VBCP01000103.1 GCA_005888925.1 Betaproteobacteria bacterium
CCGGCAACCGAGACCTGGAAGGCGCCCAGCACCGCGAAATCGAGATGCATGCCGCGGATCATGGCAAACGAGTCGGCGTGGTGGAAGTAAGCACCGCCGGCGAGCAGCGTAACGGGCTCCTTGCCGGCATTGATCAGGTCCTCGTCCTCCTCGCCGGGGGCGGGCTTCGGCCCAATGCCGAGCACGCCGTTCTCGCTGTGCAGGATGATCTCGCGCCCCTTCGGCAGGTGATCGGCCACCAGCGTCGGCAGGCCGATGCCGAGGTTCACGTAGGAGCCTTCCGGGATGTCGCGCGCCACGCGCGCGGCCATCTGATTGCGGTCGAGCTTTTTCATCAGGCTGCCTTCCTGAGCGATGGCGCGATCTTGATGATGCGTTGGACGAAGATGCCGGGCGTGACCACGGCCTCCGGGTCGAGCGCGCCGAGCTCCACCGTCTCGCGCACCTGGACCACGGTGCACTTGGCGGCCATCGCCATGATCGGCGCGAAATTGCGCGCCGTCTTGCGGTAGACGAGATTGCCCCAGCGGTCCGCGCGGTCGGCCTTGATGAGCGCGTAGTCGGCATGGATCGGATGCTCGAGCACGTAGTCGCGCTCGCCGATGCGCCGCGTCTCCTTGCCCTTGGCGAGCAGCGTGCCGAAGGCGGTGGGCGTAAAGAAGGCACCGATTCCGGCACCCGCGGCGCGGATGCGCTCGGCGAGCGTGCCCTGCGGCACGAGCTCGAGTTCGATTTCGCCCGCGCGGTACGCCTTGTCGAAATGCCAGGAGTCGGCCTGCCGCGGAAAGGAGCACAGGATCTTGCGCACCCGCTTGGCCGCGATCAGCGCGGCGAGCCCGCTGTCGGCGTTGCCCGCATTGTTGTTGACGATCGTCAGGCCGCGCGCAGCTTGCGCGATCAGCGCGTCGATCAGCATCGCCGGCATCCCCGCGTTGCCGAAGCCGCCGATCATGATCGTGGCGCCGTCGGGAATGTCCGCGAGCGCCGCCTCGGCGCTGGCAAAAAACTTGTCGATCATGCGGGCGGCCATTATGGCATCGCCCTTCTTCTGAGAACCTACCTTCAGATAGGCTCATAAGCCTCTGATTTATCTGTTGAGTTTTTGTTAATAAACTGCTGTTGAAAAGAATGCTAAGTACTTGTCACGGCTGGAAAATCAGGCTTGACCATGCAGATTTTTTTAGGTAAGGTGGAAAAAGGTAGAAAAAAGTGGCACAAAGAGCCATATGGACTCGGCATTTCACGGAGCGGCGGTCATCACGCTCGACGCCAAGGGACGCGTCGCTATTCCCACGCGCCACCGCGCAGCGCTGCTGCAATCGGCGAAGCCGCTCGTGCTCACCGCGCATCCGGACGGCTGCGTGCTGATCTATCCCGTCGCGGAGTGGGAACCGGTGCGCGCGCAGGTCGCCGCCTTTCCGAGCTTCGATCCTAAGGCGAGCTGGTGGAAGCGTCTGCTGCTCGGCTTCGAAGAGCACATCGCGCCCGACGGCTCGGGCCGGATTCTCTTGCCACCGGCATTGCGCCAGCATGCGAAGCTCGAGCGCGACGCGATGATGGTCGGGCAGGGTCATTACTTCGAGCTTTGGGATTCTGGCGTCTGGTCGGCGAAGCTTGAGCAGGCGCTATCCACGGCAGGCGCGCCGCCTGCCGGCATGGAAGGATTTTCGCTGTGAGCCCCGCGCATGCACGAGCCTGTCCTGCTGAACGAAGCGATCGATGCCCTGGCGATACGCCCGGAGGGCACGTATGTCGACGGCACCTTCGGCCGCGGCGGCCACAGCCGCGCGATCCTCGAGCGGCTCGGGCCGCAGGGACGATTGATCGCGCTCGATCGAGATCCGGAAGCGGAGCACGCCGCGCGCGAGATCCGGGATCCGCGCTTCAGTTTTTTCCGCACTGCATTTTCGGCGCTCGCGCAGGCGCTGGGCGAGCGCGAGGTGCAGGGCATGCTGTTCGACCTCGGCGTCTCCTCGCCGCAGCTCGACGATCCGCGGCGTGGCTTCTCGTTTCGCGCCGACGGCCCGCTCGACATGCGCATGGACCCCACGCAGGGCGAATCGGCCGCGCAATGGCTCGCGCGGGCAGAACAACAACAAATCCGGGAGGCGATTCGCGACTATGGCGAAGAACGGTTTGCTAAACAGATTGCAGCGGCGCTTGTTGCTGCTCGCAGCCGCGAGCCCCTCGTCCGCACCCGGCAACTGGCCGATCTCGTGGCAAAGGCGGTCCGTACACGCGAGCCGGGCCAGGATCCGGCGACGCGCACCTTTCAAGCTCTACGGATTCACGTCAATCGGGAGCTTGAGGAAGTGTCGCTGATGCTGCCCCAGGCGCTCGCGCATCTCGCGACCGGCGGGCGCCTCGTGATGATCAGCTTTCATTCGCTGGAGGACCGCATCGTCAAGCGTTTCATGCAGCAAGCGGCGCGGCCTGACGTGCCGCGCCGCCTGCCGCTACGCGAGGCCGAGATGCCGCAGCCAGCGCTCAGACTCATGGGGCGCGCGCTGCGCGCGTCCGAACCGGAAACAAGAAGAAACCCGCGGGCGCGCAGCGCCATCCTCAGGGTGGCCGAGCGCACCGCGGGCCCCTTACCCAACATCCGAATCGAGCCCGGCGCGCGGTGGCGAAACTGAACCTCCTCCTCCTCGCGGTTCTCGTCGCCTGCGCGCTCGGGCTCGTCACCTCGCAGCACAAGGGGCGGAAGCTGTTCTCCGATCTGGAGCGGGAGCACGAGCACGCGCGCGAGCTCGACATCGAGTACGGCCGCCTGCAGCTCGAGGCGAGCACCTGGGGGCTGCACTCGCGCGTGGAAAGGATCGCCGTCGGCGCGCTCGGCCTGCGCTCGCCTGACCCGCGCCGCGTGCGGCTCGTCGCCCGAGACACGCCGCGGTGATCAGCGCGGTGGGAGCCGCGGCGCAGGGTCTGGTGCGCCTGCCGGTGTGGCGTGCGCGCTTCGTGCTCGCGGCTCTCCTCGCGGCCTTCGCCGCGCTGGCGCTGCGCGCGCTCTACCTGCAGGCGCTCAAGACCGATTTCCTGCAGGAGAAGGGCGACGCGCGCTATTCGCGCCTGCTCGAAATGCCGGCGACCCGCGGCCGCATCCTCGAGCGCAACGGCGAGGCGCTCGCTGTGTCCACGCCAGTGAAGTCGATCTGGGCGATTCCATCGGACGTCGAGCTCAAGCCTGGGCAGAAGGGAAAGCTCGTGGCGCTGCTCGGCGTGCCCGCGGGCGAGCTCGACAGGAAGCTCGCCGAGCCGGCGCGCGATTTCACCTATCTCAAGCGCCAGGTTTCGCCGGATACCGCGGAGGCCATCGCGCAACTCGGCCTGCGCGGCATCTACGAGAGCCGCGAATACCGGCGCTACTATCCGGCCGGAGAAGTGACCGCGCATCTCATCGGCTTCACCGGCGTCGACGACGCCGGCCAAGAGGGCATCGAGCTCGCCCATCAGGATTCGCTCGGGGGCAGAGCGGGCAGCCGGCGCGTGCTCAAGGACCGCCTCGGGCGCGTGGTCGAGGACGTCGAGGCGATCCGCGCCGCGCAGGACGGCAAGGACCTCACGCTTTCGATCGACGGCAAAATCCAGAGCCTTGCCTACAGCGCCCTGAAGAGCGCGGTCCTGCAGCATCGGGCCAAGGCGGGCGCGCTGATCGCACTCGACGTGCGTACCGGTGAAGTGCTGGCGCTTGCCAACGTGCCCTCGTTCAATCCGAACAACCGCGCGCGGCTCTCCGGCGCGCAGCTGCGCAATCGCGCGATTACCGACCTGTTCGAGCCCGGCTCCACGCTCAAGCCCTTCACCGTGGCGCTCGCGCTGGAAACCGGCAAGGTCGGCCCCCAGACGATGATCGCCACCGCGCCAGGGCGCATGACGCTCGCCAACTACACGATCCGCGACGTCCATCCCGCGGCCGCGCTGAGCGTGAGCCAGGTGCTGCAAAAATCGTCGAACGTTGGCGCGGCGAAACTCGCCCTCGCGATGCCGCGCGAAGCGATGTGGGATCTCTTCCGGCGCCTGGGCTTCGGCGCCGCGCCGCAGCTCGGCTTTCCGGGCGCCGCCGCCGGGCGGCTGCGGCCTTACCGCAGCTGGCGGCCGGTCGAGCAGGCCACCATGGCTTATGGCCACGGCATCTCGGTGAGCCTGATCCAGCTCGCCCGCGCCTACACGGTATTCGCAACGGACGGGGAATTGGTGCCGCTCACGCTGGTCAAAAACGAACTGGCCGCAACGAGCGAGCGGCTGATTTCGGCGCAGACGGCGCGTGCCGTGCGGGCGATGCTGGAAACGGCGGTCCAGCCCGGCGGGACCGGTCCCCGGGCGCGGGTCATGGGTTGGCGTGTCGCGGGAAAGACAGGCACCGCGCACAAACAGGAGAACGGCGGCTACGCCGCGGATAAATACCTTGCCTCCTTCGTCGGTCTTGCGCCGGTCTCGGCGCCCCGGGTCGTGATCGCGGTGATGATCGACGAGCCGGCGGCCGGGCAGCACTACGGCGGCTCGGTCGCGGCGCCGGTGTTCGCCCAGGTCATGCAGGGCGCGCTGCGCCTGCTCGGCGTGCCGCACGATGCGCCGTTCGAGCCGCTCGAGGCGCCGGCGGGCCTCGATGAAACCCGGGAGAGCACTTGACGAGTCCATGGAGCTTTTCGAGCGCCTTGCTGCCCAAGGGGCAATGATCGAGCGGCTGACTGCGGACAGCCGCCGCTGCGCTCCGGGCAGTGCCTTCTTCGCCTATCCGGGCGAGCAGGCCGACGGCCGAAGCTTCATTCCAGATGCCTTGCGCCGCGGCGCGTCCGCCGTGCTGTGGGAAGCGGCGCAGTTCGCCTGGCGCGCCGAGTGGCGCGTGCCGAACATCGCACTGCACGAGCTGAAGCAGCGCGCCGGAGTGCTCGCGTCGGAGTTCCACGGTCGGCCCTCCGAGCAGCTCTGGATGTGCGGCGTGACCGGCACCAATGGCAAGACCTCGTGCAGCCACTGGATCGCCGCGTCGCTCGAGCGCTGCGGCGCGCCCAGCGGCGTCGTCGGCACGCTCGGCAGCGGCTTCGCCGGCGCCTTGCAGGATGCCGGCAACACGACCCCCGACGCGCTCGAGCTGCAGGCGATGCTGAAGGAGCTGCACGCTGCGGGCGCGCGCGCCGTGGCGATGGAAGTGTCCTCCCACGGCTTGCTGCAGGGCAGGGTGAACGGCGTGCGTTTCTCGTGCGCGCTTTTTACGAATCTTTCGCACGATCACCTCGACTATCACGGCACCCTGCAGGCGTACGGCGAAGCGAAGGCGCAGCTCTTCGCGACCCCGGGTTTGCAAACGGCGGTGCTCAATCTGGACGATGCGCTCGGCGTCGAGCTCGCGCGCCGGCTCGCCGGCCGCGTACGCACCATCGGCTACAGCCTGCATGCCATGCCTCGCGGCCGGGTGGATGAGTGGATCAGCCTGAGCCCGGCGCTGGAGCTCGCCTCCAGCTGGGGAACGGGCAAGCTCGTCACGCGACAGCTTGGGCGCTTCAACCTCTCCAACGTGCTCGGCGTGCTGGGCGCGCTCGTAGCGTACGGCGTTCCCTTCGGCGAGGCGCTGCGCCTGGTGGCCGAGCTGCCGGACGTGCCCGGCCGGATGCAGGCCGTTGGCGAGCGCCCGCTCGTCGTCATCGATTACGCGCATACCCCCGATGCGCTCGAGAAAGTGCTCGACGCGCTTCGGCCGCTCGCCGCGCAGCGCGGCGGCCGCCTCGCAGTGGTGTTCGGCGCCGGCGGCGACCGCGATCCGGCGAAGCGCCCGCTGATGGGCGCGGCTGCCGCTAGGGGGGCGGACCGCGTGCTCATCACGTCCGACAACCCGCGCAGCGAAGACCCAATGCGGATCATCGACGCCGTCGCAAGCGGCGTCGGTGGCGAGGTGCGGCGCGAGCCCGACCGGCGCCGCGCGATAGAGGCCGCCGTGCTCGAGGCAGCGGTGGAAGATGTGGTGCTGATCGCCGGCAAGGGGCACGAGAGCACCCAGGAAATCGCCGGCGAGCGCCTGCCGTTTTCCGATCAGGCGGTCGCGCGGACAGCGCTCGCGATGCGGGGGCAGCGATGATGAGGCTTAGCGAAGCCGCGGCGTTGAGCCGCGGTCGCGCGAGCGGCGCCGACACACGCTTCGACGGCGTGTCGACCGACAGCCGTGCCGTCACGCGCGGCCAGCTTTTCGTTGCGTTGCGCGGCGAGCGCTTCGACGGGCACGATTTTCTCGCGGCCGCCGCCGCACGCGGCGCGGCCGCCGCGATGGTCGATGGACGCTACCAGGGATCGTTCCCGCTTCCCGTGGTCATCGTCGAGGACACGAAGCGCGCGCTCGGCGAGCTTGCCCGCCAATGGCGCGCGCGGTTCGCGCCGGCGCTCGTCGCCGTGACCGGGTCGAACGGCAAGACCACGGTAAAGGAGATGCTGGCGGCGATCCTGCGGCGCCACGGCGGCGAGCAGGCGGTGCTCGTGACCATGGGCAATCTGAACAACGACATCGGCGTGCCGCTGACGCTGCTTCGCCTGCGGGACGAGCACCGCTGGTGCGCGATCGAGCTCGGCATGAACCACCGCGGCGAGATTGCCCATCTGTCGCAGCTGGCTGCACCGACCGTGGCACTGGTCAACAACGCGCAGCGCGAGCATCTGGAATTCATGGGCAGCGTCGACGAGGTCGCGGCGGAAAATGCGAGCGTGTACGACGCGCTTCCCGCCGGCGGCGTCGCCGTGGTGAACGCCGACGATGAGCACGCCGCCTTCTTTCGCCAGCGCGCGGCCGGGCGGCGCATGGTCGACTTCGGCATCGGTGCTGGGATGGTCGGCGGGGGCTACACGCTCAAGGGCCTGTCGAGCGAGCTGCGCCTGCGCACGCCGCAGGGCGAGGCGAAAGCGACCCTCGCCATTCCGGGACTGCACAACGTGCGCAACGCCTTCGCGGCAGCCGCCTGCGCGCACGCCGCGGGGATCGAGCTCGCGTCGATCGCCGCCGGGCTGAGCGCCTTTCGTCCCTACACGGGCCGGCTGCAGGTGAAGCAGGCACGCGACGGGCTTACCGTGATCGACGACAGCTACAACGCCAATCCGGATTCGGTGCGCGCCGCCATCGACGTGCTGGCCTCATGCGCCGCGCCGACCGTGCTGGTGCTCGGCGACATGGGAGAGGTCGGGCCGCGCGGGCCGGAATTTCATCGCGAGATCGGCGCCTATGCGCGCTCGCGCGGAGTGACGCAGCTCCTCGCGCTGGGCGAGGCGAGCGCCCACGCAGTGGCGGCCTTCGGCGCCGGCGCCGAGCATTTCAGCGATGTCGAGGCGCTGGTGCCGGCGATCCAGGGCCGCACCGTGCTCGTCAAAGGTTCGCGCTTCATGAGGATGGAGCGTGTCGTCGCCGCCCTGACCGGCGCGCGCACAGAAGGAGCCCACTGATGCTGCTCGAGCTCGCGCAATGGCTGGCCAAGGACCTGCGCGTGTTTAACGTCTTCAACTACATCACGCTGCGCGCGGTGCTCGCCTGCCTCACGGCGCTCGCGGTATCGCTGGTGCTCGGCCCCTACATGATCCGCAAGCTCACCGCCTACAAGATCGGCCAGGCGGTGCGCGACGACGGGCCGCGCTCGCATCTCACCAAGGCCGGCACCCCGACCATGGGCGGCGCGCTGATCCTGGTCTCGATCTGCGTCACGACGCTCTTGTGGGGCGACCTGTCGAACAAGCTGCTCTGGGTGGTGCTGCTCGTCACGCTCGCCTTCGGCTCGGTCGGCTGGATCGATGACTACCGCAAGGTCGTGCATCGCAACCCGAAGGGGCTGTCGGCAAAAACCAAGTTCTTCTGGCAGTCGGTGATCGGCCTCGCCGCGGCGGCCTATCTCGCGTGGCTCGCGCAAAGCATGCCCGCGCTGAACCAGCTGATCGTGCCGTTCTTCAAGTTCGTGGCGTATCCGCTCGGCACGATCGGCTTCATCGTGCTGACCTTTTTCGTCATCGTCGGCACTTCCAACGCCGTGAACCTCACCGACGGTCTCGACGGACTCGCCATCATGCCCACGGTGCTGGTGGGCAGCGCGCTGGGCGTATTCGCCTACGTGGCGGGGCACGCGGTGTTCTCCAAGTACCTCGGGCTGCCGTATATCGCCGGCGCCGGCGAGCTCGCGGTGATCTGCGGTGCCCTGGCGGGCGCGGGACTGGGCTTCCTCTGGTTCAACGCCTATCCCGCGGAAGTGTTCATGGGCGATGTCGGCGCGCTCGCGCTCGGCGCGGCGCTCGGCACCGTGGCGGTGATCGTGCGCCAGGAGATCGTGCTGTTCATCATGGGCGGCGTGTTCGTCGCCGAGACGCTGTCGGTGATGATCCAGGTGCTGTACTTCAAGTGGAGCGGCGGCAAGCGCATCTTCCGCATGGCGCCGCTGCATCACCATTACGAGCTCGAGGGCTGGAAGGAGAGCCAGGTGGTGGTGCGCTTCTGGATCATCACCATGATGCTCGTCCTATTCGGGCTCTCGACGCTGAAGCTCCGATGATGCGCGAGCCCCCCTTCCGGTTGCTGTCCCGCCCCGAGCGCACCGGTCTCGCCGGCAAGCGCGTGCTGGTCCTCGGCTTGGGCGATACCGGGCTCTCGGTCGCGCGCTGGGCCGAGCTGCACGGCGCGCGCGTGCGCGTCGCTGACACGCGCAGCGTGCCGCCTCGGCAGTTTGCCGGCGACGTACGCCTCGGTGCATTCACCCCCGCACTGCTGGAAGGCGTCGATCTGCTGTGCATCAGCCCCGGGCTGTCGCTCGCCGATCCCCTGGTCGCCGAGGCGCTCGTGGGCGGCATCCCAGTCCTGGGCGATGTCGAACTATTTGCCTGGACCAACCGCGCACCCGTGCTGGCGATTACCGGCACCAACGGCAAGAGCACGGTGACGGCATTCACCGGCCATCTGCTGAAGAGCGCCGGCATCGACGCCGAGGTGGCGGGCAACATTTCGCCGCCGGTGCTCGAGGCGGCAATGAACCGAAGGACGCCACCAGCGGCCTGGGTGCTCGAGCTCTCGAGCTACCAGCTCGAGACGACGTGGTCGCTCAACTCGCGTGCCGCCACGATGCTGAACCTCACCGAGGACCATCTGGACCGCTATGCCGGTATCGGCGAGTACGGCGCGGCCAAGGCGCGCATTTTTCAGGGCGATGGCGTTCAGATTTTGAATCGCGACGACGCGGCCTCGGCGGCGATGGCGCTGCCCGGACGCCGCTTGCTGTCTTTTGGTCTGGATAAACCGAAGACACGAGAAGCATTCGGCCTTGCGCAGGGCTGGCTGGTCGAAGGCGAGGCGCAGATCATGGAAGCGGCGGCGCTGCCGATCCACGGCGCGCACAACGTCTCGAACGCGCTCGCCGCATGCGCGCTCGCGCGCGCGTGCGGCGTGCCGCGTGAGCGGCTCGCGATGGGGCTCAAGTCGTTTCGCGGCTTGCCTCACCGCCTGGAGCTCGTGGCGCGGCGCCAAGGGGTCGATTGGTACGACGACTCCAAGGGCACCAACGTCGGCGCCACGATCGCCGCGCTGCGCGGGCTTGGCCGCAAGGCGGTGCTCATCCTGGGCGGCGAGGGCAAGGGGCAGGATTTCTCGCCTTTGCGCGCGCCGGTCGCGCAGTTCGCGTCACGCGTCCTGCTCATCGGCCGCGACGCGCCGCTGATCGAAGCCGCGCTCCGCGGGCTGCCGAGCGAGCGCTGTGCCTCGCTGGAAGCCGCCGTGCCGCGTGCGGCCGCGCTCGCGAAGGCGGGGGAGGCGGTATTGCTCTCGCCGGCCTGCGCCAGCTTCGACATGTTTCGCGACTACAAGCATCGCGGCGAAGCCTTCGCCGCCGCGGTGCGCTCCCTCGCATGAGCCAGACTTTCGTTCTCGCGCGCGATGCGCCGGCGGCAGAGTACGACCGGTCGCTCGCGTGGGCGGCCTTGCTCCTGGCGGCGACCGGCCTCGTCATGGTGTATTCGGCCTCGATCGCCACCGCCGAGGCGAACCGCTACACCGGCAACAACGCCGCGTGGTTCCTCGCGCGCCACGCGATGTTTCTCGGCGCGGCGCTCGCGGCGGCGCTAATGGTGTTTCTGGTTCCCGCGCGCTGGTGGCAGCGCGCCGCGCCCTGGCTCTTCCTCGGCGGCGTGGCGCTGCTCGCGGTGGTATTGATCCCGGGCGTGGGACGAGAGGTCAACGGCGCACGGCGCTGGCTTCCCCTGCCGGTCTTCAGCGTGCAGCCCTCCGAGCTGATGAAGCTGGCGGCGGTTCTCTACGCCGCGGACTACACCGTGCGCAAGCACAGCGTCCTGAAGCGCTTCAAGCGCGGACTGCTGCCGATGCTCGCCGTGATGCTGCTCGTGTCATGGCTGCTGCTGCGCGAGCCCGATTTCGGCGCGCTGGTGGTCATCGCCGTCACCGCCTTCGCGGTGCTCTTCCTCGGCGGCATGAACGGCCGTCATTTTGCGGCGCTGCTCGGCATGCTGGCTGCCGGCTTCGTCGTGCTGGTGCTCGCCTCGCCCTATCGCATGCACCGCATCTTCGGCTACATGGATCCCTGGTCCGATCCCTTCGGCAGCGGCTATCAGCTGTCCCACTCCCTGATTGCCTTCGGCCGCGGCGAGTGGCTCGGCGTTGGGCTCGGTGCGAGCGTCGAGAAGCTGCATTACCTGCCCGAAGCGCATACCGATTTCTTGCTCGCCGTGCTGGCCGAGGAGCTGGGCTTGGCCGGGGTAGCGCTGGTGATCGCGCTCTTCGCATGGATCGTGGCGCGCGCCTTCGCCATCGCGCGTCAGGCCACCTCGCGCGAGCGGCATTTCGCCGCGCTCGTCGCACAGGGCATCGGCATCTGGCTCGGCTTTCAGGCCTTCATCAACATGGGCGTGAACATGGGTCTGCTGCCGACCAAGGGCCTGACGCTGCCGCTCATGAGCTACGGCGGCTCCGGCCTGCTGGTGAACTTCATCGCGCTGGCGCTGCTCCTGCGGATCGACTGGGAGAACCGCCAATTGGCGCGTGGGTTGCACGCATGAGAACGCTCCTCATCATGGCGGGCGGCACCGGCGGCCACATCTTCCCGGGGCTGGCGGTTGCCGAGCAGGCGCGCGCGGCGGGCTGGCAGGTGGTGTGGATGGGTGCGCGCGGCGGCATGGAGGAGTGGCTCGTGCCGCGGCACGGCTACACCGCGGCGTGGATCCGCGCGCGTGCGGCGAGGGGCAAGGGACTGCTGCAGAAGCTCTTGCTCCCGGCCAATCTGCTGTTTTCATTCTGGGAGAGCGCGCGGCACATCCGGCGCATCCGGCCCGACGTCGTGCTGGGACTGGGTGGCTACGTCGCCTTCCCCGGCGGCATGATGGCATCGCTCCTCGGACGGCCGCTTGCGCTGCACGAGCAGAACGCGATTCCCGGGCTCGCCAACCGCGTTCTCGCCGGCGTATCCGACAAGGTGATGGTCGCCTTTCCCCAGGCGCTGGCGCGCGCCGAGTGGACCGGCAACCCGGTGCGCGCGGATATCGCCGCGATCGCGCCGCCCGATGAGCGCTTTCGCGAGCGCGAAGGGCCGCTCAGGCTCCTGGTGGTCGGCGGCAGCCTCGGCGCGCAGGCCTTGAACGAAGCCGTGCCGCGCGCACTTGCGCTGCTCGGCGAGCGCCCGGTGGTCGTCCACCAGTCGGGCGAGAAACACCTGGAGAGCCTGCGCAGCCACTATGCCGCCGCGGGCGTGCAGGGCGAGCTCGTCGCCTTCATCGACGACATGGCGCGGCGCTACGCGGGGGCCGATCTGGTCATCTGCCGCGCCGGCGCCGTAACCATCGCCGAGCTTTCGGCGGGCGGCATGGCGAGCGTGCTCGTGCCCTTCCCGCACGCGGTCGATGACCATCAGACCGCCAATGCGCGCTTTCTCGCCGAGCGCGGCGCGGCGATCCTGCTGCCGCAGGCCGAGCTCAGCGCCGAGCGGCTGGCGCAGCTCATCCGCAGTATGGATCGCGCCACGCTGCTGCGCATGGCGCGGAACGCACGCGCGTTGGGCAAGCCGGACGCCGCTCAGCTCGTGGCACAGCGGTGCATGGAGCTAGCGCGATGAAGCACAAGGTCCGGCGCATCCATTTCGTCGGCATCGGCGGCGTCGGCATGTCCGGCATTGCCGAGGTGCTCGCGAATCTCGGCTACCAAGTGAGCGGCTCGGATCTCGCCGCCAATGCCGCGACGCGCCGGCTCGGTACGCTGGGGGTGAAGATTTCCCTGCAGCATCGACCGGAGCAGATCGACGGCGCCGATGCCGTCGTGGTGTCGAGCGCGGTACAGGCCGACAACCCCGAGCTCGTCGCGGCGCGCGCGAGCCGCATTCCGGTGGTGCCGCGCGCGCTGATGCTCGCCGAGCTGATGCGCCTGAAGCGCGGCGTGGCGATCGCCGGTACGCACGGCAAGACCACCACGACGAGCCTGGTGGCGAGCGTGCTCGCCGAGGGCGGTCTCGATCCGACTTTCGTGATCGGCGGCCGGCTCAATGCCGCCGGCAGCAATGCGCGCCTGGGCGGCGGCGATTTCATCGTTGTCGAAGCCGATGAATCCGATGCTTCTTTTTTGCACCTGCAGCCGGTGATCGCGGTCGTCACCAACATCGACGCCGACCACATGGACACTTATGGCCAGGAATTTCCGCGCCTGAAGCAGGCGTTCGTGCAATTCTTGCAGAACCTGCCGTTCTACGGCGCCGCCATCCTTTGCGGCGACGACGCCAACGTGCGCGACGTGTTGCCGCTGGTGTCCAAGCCGATCGTCACTTACGGCACCGGCGACGATTGCAACCTGCGCGCCGAGGCGATCACGCACCAGGGCACACGCATGCGCTTTCGTGCCCAGCGTCCCGGCGGGCGCGCCCTCGACGTGGTGCTCAACCTGCCGGGGCGGCACAACGTGCTGAATGCGCTTGCCGCGATCGCGGTGGCCGACGAGCTGGGCGTGGCGGACGCCGCGATTCTCAAGGCGCTCGCCGAATTCCACGGTGTCGGCCGGCGCTTCCAGAACTACGGCGAGGTCGCGCTCGACGGTGGCGGCTCATTCACGCTGATCGACGACTACGGTCATCACCCGGCCGAAATGGCGGCGACGCTGGCGGCGGCGCGCGGCGCCTTCCAGGGCCGGCGCGTGGTGCTCGCCTTCCAGCCGCATCGCTATACCCGCACGCGCGACCTCTTCGAGGACTTCGTAAGAGTGCTCTCCAGCGCCGATGCCTTGCTGCTCGCCGAGGTGTACACCGCGGGCGAGGCGCCGATCGTCGCAGCCGACGGCCGCTCGCTGGCGCGCGCCTTGCGCGTCGCCGGCAAGGTTGAGCCGCTGTTCGTCGAGGACATCGCGGAGATGCCCGCGGCCATCCGCCGCGTCGCGCGCGACGGCGACGTCGTCCTGACGATGGGCGCCGGCTCCATCGGCAACGTCCCTGCGCAGCTCACATGAACATGGCTGAGACGCTGCAATTTAACGGACTGCGCGGGCAACTGAAACCGGACGAGATGATGGGCCGGCACCTGAGCTGGCGCTGCGGCGGAAGCGCCGACCGGTTCTACGTGCCCGCCGACCTCGAGGACCTCGCGGCATTTCTGCGCCAGCTGCCCGCCGGCGAACCGCTGCTGTTCGTCGGCCTGGGCTCGAACCTGCTGGTGCGCGACGGCGGTTGGCGCGGCACGGTAGTGATGACGCACGCAGCCAGCCACCGCCCCCGCATCGAAGCCGGGCTGATTTATGCCGACGCCGGCGTGGCGAGCCCGAAGGTAGCGCGCTTCGCCGCGCTGCACGACCTGGAGGGCGCGGAATTCCTGGCCGGCGTTCCGGGATGCGTCGGCGGCGCCCTGGCGATGAACGCGGGCTGCTATGGGGGCGAGACCTGGGACATCGTCGAGCGGGTCGCGACCATCGACCGCAAGGGCGAGATCGTCGAGCGCGGGCGCGAGCAGTTCGACATCGGCTATCGGCACTGCGCGCCGAAGCCGGCGCGCGAGGAATGGTTCGCAGCGGCCTGGTTCCGGCTGCAACCCGGCGATGGCGAGACCTCGCGCGGCGTGATGAAGGAGCTGCTCGGGCGGCGCGTCGCGACGCAGCCGCTCTCGCTGCCGAACGCGGGCAGCGTGTTCCGCAATCCGCCCAAGGACCACGCCGCGCGCCTGATCGAGTCCTGCGGTCTCAAGGGCTTCAG